>WJLZ01000185.1 GCA_014728215.1 Chitinivibrionales bacterium | reverse complement strand
TGCCGAGTATGCCCTTGCAAAAGTGGTAAGCCTGATGGGTACGTCGCATGAAGAACGGGCTATTCAGAAGGAACGGGAAAAGGCCGAAGAACTCGATGATGAAATCAAGAAACTTCAGGAAGAACTCCAGGAAATAGAGTAGGCGAAAAAGGCTCTTAAAAAAAAATGCGATTTTGCTGATAAAGTTGTTTGCTGAAAGAAATATCATAATATATTTTGGCATAGTGCCTTTATCAGGATGTGCGAAGGCACTGTGCAAAGGCTAAATTGGAGATAAGATTAAGCGAATAAATAATAATTCTGGGGGATGTAACACCATGTTCCTACAAAAAAGATCTACAGTAATCATTGTCCTCACCGCATGTTTCACATTCATGCTTGGTGCTTCGAGTCCTACATTTGCCCAAAGAGATGTAGAAAGAAAAAAGAGAGAACTGCAAGAAAAGCTGAGGAAGCTTCAGGAGCAGAAGTTCAAGATGCAAAACAACGCTCAGCGGTCTCAAACCAGCAAGCGTGTTGATAAGGGGACGCTTGAACAGAATATCACACGGTTTGAAGGACTTCTTGCCAAACAGTGTGCCGACAAGAAGAGCGAACGGTGTGCCGATATCATGTTTGAATTGGCTACGATGTACTATGACCGTGCTCGTGACAGGTATATCGTAAATAGAAGAGAGTACGAAGAAGCCATGGATCGGTGGGAATCAAGCGGCGCTCGTGGAGACCAACCCGTAAACCCAATTCCCGATTATTCAGAGGCTCTCGACATGTATGGTCAGTTAGTTGAAAAGTATCCTCAATTCAAGAAAACCGATGAGGCAAACTATCAAATAGGTAATATTCTCCTTCTGGCCGGTGAGCTCGATAAATCCGAGCATCATTTCAGACAAATCGTGGAAAATACACCTAATAGTATTCGTGCCTCTGCTGCATGGTTCCGTCTTGGCGATTTTGCTTATATGAACCAGCACAATTCAAAGGCTTTGAAATGCTTTGAAAAGGTTAAGAAAGAGGAAGTTAAAATTGAAGTGTGGGAGATGGCCCATTACCGAAAAGCCGAATTGTATTACAATATGGCCGAGTTCGATAAAGCGGTTCAGCTCTTTTTTGAATATGTCGAACGATGTGATGCCGGAGAGTATGTCAAACAGGAATTTCGTGGTGAGGCGCTCGAGTTTATGGCCATTTCTTTCTCAGATATGCCGAACGGAGCCACTGAAGCTATCCAATTCTTTAAAAAAATCGGCAGCAGACCTTATGAAGATTACATTATTTATACCATAGGTATGAAAAACAGAGACCATGGCCAGTTCGATGACGCTATTATTGCTCTTCAGACAGCGCTGAAAAATTATCCTTACTACAAAGATGCTCCTATTGCACAGCATAAGCTGATTGAATGTTATGTTGTTAAAAAGGAGCATGAACGGGCCAATCAGGAACGGGAGAAACTGGTTGATTATTATCAGCCCGGAAGTGAATGGTATTCAAAAAATTCAAATGAACGGGTGATTATCGATAAAGCCCGGGGGCATGTCAAAAAGGCTCTTGGTAATATCTGCTTGTACTATCATTCCGAAGCGCAGCAGAAAAAAGATAAGTCTCTTTATGAAAAAGCCCTTGCCAGGTATGAAGAATTCTTCAAGAAATTTCCTGATGATAAGTGGAAAGTCTACGAGTATAAGTACAATTGTGCAGAAGTATACAATAGTCTTCAGGAGTTTGGAAATGCTGTTGATTATTACTGGTATGTTGCCACCGAAGATTTGTCGAAATATCCAGAATACCGGATTGATGTCGACAGTCTTTTATATGATGACCCCAAGGAATATGAGAAAGCGAGAATGGAAGCTGAAAAGGGGGGCGCCAAAGCCATTTCTCAGGCTGACGCAGGATATAATGCTATCGCGGCTTTAGACAGGTTAAGAAAGAAGAAGATTGCTATGGATGGGCTGAGTGATGGTCAGGCCTACGCTTTGCCGGAAACGCAGAAGATGCTTCAGTTTATCAGTGAATACCAAAAATTGTTTCCTGGAAGCAGTAATGCGGCTGAAGTGGCGTATTTGGGTGGAAATATCCATTATATGGCCAAAGCATATGATAAGGCAATTGCCGATTTTAAATTTATAATCGATACTTATGCAACATCGAAGTTTGCCGACAAGTCTTTCAGAATGCTTGCGAAGAGCTATGCGAGTTCCGGCGAATATGATCTGGCATTGAGAAAGTATAAAGAACTTCTGTCTCGGACCGATCCCAAAACAAAGGATTACCAGGAAGTTATCGATCTTGGCGCAGCAACAATATATCAGAAAGCCGAAGAGATGGAAAAGGCCGGTAATTACATGGGAGCGGCTGATGTTTATAAGTCGATTTTAAGTGAATTTCCAAAGAGTAAAGTCGCTGATCGTGGGTGGTTTGAAGCTGCGGTTTGCTATGAGGAAGCAAAAAGTAATGAGCTTGCTGCGGCAACTTTTGAAGAGCTTCCGGTTAAATTCCCCAAATCGACTCTTCGGGAAAAAGCATTTGTGCGGGCTGCATCAAATTACGAAAAACAGGAAAAATGGGAACTCGCCGCAAATGTATACCTAAAGGCCGCCAATACCATTACCAACGCAGAATTTGCTATACCAACGCTGGCGAGTGCATCGGAATGTTACGAGAAAATCGACAATCATGATATGGCTGGAAAAATGTATGAGATTGTATTTGAGCGGTATGCCGATGACCCCAAAACTCCGCAGGCGCTCTATAAGGGTGCCTTGATTCTGGAAAAGGGAAAACTTTACGGTCGGGCAATCAAGGCTTATCATATTCTTGCAGAAAAGTATCCTAAGTCGGAATTTTCTGAAGACGCGAGTTTTTCTATCGGTATTTGCCATGAGAAGGCAGGTAACTATAGTGCAGCCGCCGAAGCGTTTTCTGATTTTGCAAAGAAGTTCTCAAACAAGGGCAAGCAGATAGAGGCATTAATCAATGCTGGCGATGCCTATTTCAAGCTGGGAGAGATGAAAAATGCTGAAAACAGCTATTTAAGTGCAACTGCACTTTACGACAAATTCAAAGACAAGGGTGATTTCAGCGTAGGAAGTATTGCCCGCGCTCATTATCGGCTTGGAGATATTTATTCCAAAGAGTTTAATGGCATTCAACTGACCGGTTCCCGTGAGCGTGATGTGAAAAAGGCAATAAAAGAAAAGGCCAAAGTTCTTGAAAAGGCTCTCAAGCAGTATGCAAAAGCTGTTGGAACCGGTGTTGAGGAGTGGGTGCTTCGTTCTACGTATCAGATTGGTGAACTGTTTATTGATTTCGCCGATGCGGAAAAGAACCAGAAAATATTCACCCGCCGGGCGGACGAGAAGATTGCTGCTCAAATAAAAATTATCATGAAATTGGAAAAATACTATGTCAAGGCAGCAGAAAAATATCAGTGGAATATTGAGAAGGCCCATGAACAGAATATTTCCGGTTCCTATGTTGATTCCTCAATAAACAGATTCATGGAAATGGGATATCGGAGAGGGCGGCTCTTTGAAGAAGTTGGTGAGTTGTTTGCTAATTCTCCTATTCCGCGGGGCTTGTCCGATGAAGAAAAGCGTGCTTACAAAGAGCTTCTTGAGGAGAAACGTCTTGAGGCTATGGATGCTGCGCTGCCCAAGTATTATGAAGCAATGGAGCTTGCTTCTCAATTGGGAATCTCCCAGAGCGTATGGAACGACAGTATCAAGGCACGAATCAGGATAATCGATCCGACTTCCGAGTGGTTAACAAAAGAAATTGTCGAATGGAAGCCGGCACCGAAAGATTCGACCCAGCAATCAATGCCTCAGGGGCAGATGGAACAAGCTTCGGAAGAAAAGGGGCTGGCAAGTGTGGAAAATCAGTCTAATACCGAAGATAATTCCGAAGATATTGAAAATGACACGGATAAAAAGAAAAAGCGAAGAAAAAGGAGAAAACGTCGATAAAAAGATATTTTATTGATTAGAAAGGAGAGGCATTTTCAACACGGAGGAACTTTTTAATCACGACTTGTAACATTTTCATCAATTAAACCGTTTTACTCAGAAAGGAGTTGGTGATGCAGCTTCTCAATTTCATCATCAGTGGTTTCAAAACATCTGGATCTTTAATGATGTGGATTATCCTTCTTGTCGCTTTCGCGATTCTTGCTTTAGTGATTGAGAGGGTTTGGTATTTGTTCCTGAAATGCGGAACAGGGAGTGCTACTTTTATGTCGGGAATTGCAAAGTATCTCAAGGCAGGCGACTACGAAAAGGCTATTAAATATGCTAATTCGGTCAAAACACCCCTTGCCAAGGGAATTACTACTATACTGGAAAATCGTGGAAAAAGTCAAAAGGCCGTTCAAAAGGCGCTTGATGAGGTTTTTCTGACGGAAACACCTAAAATTATACGGTTTGTTCCAATGCTGAATACTCTTGCAAACCTGGCAACCCTTCTTGGACTGACTGGTACGATTTATGGTCTGATGGTTGCTTTTGATGCTGTTGCGAATGTTCCAGCTGCTCAGCGCGCACAGGCTCTTGCTACAGGTATTTCAATTGCCATGTCCACAACCCTCTTTGGACTGCTGGTGGCAGTACCGACAATTTTTGCGCATGGAATTATCAGTGCAAAATCCGATAAGGTTATTGAAGAGCTTGACGAGAAAACAGCAAAACTTATCAATTTAATTGAAGAATAATAAGGGACATTTGTCTGATTGGAAACTGACTAGAAAAGGATGTAGCCCATGGCTAAGAGAGTGGAAAAACAAGCAGACAAGACTGAAGATGTAAACCTGCAGCCGTTTATGTGTTTGATGGTTGTGCTTGTTCCTATTCTGCTTCTTCAGGCGGAATTTGCCAAGATATCAATTATTGATATCAATCTTCCTAAAGGACGAGGCTCTCAGACTCAGAAGACGGTTAAACAACGGCCGAAAGAAGATGAAGAAAAACTTCTTTTGACCGCTATCATTACCGATTCGGTACTCACCCTTGGTGCAAAGGGTGGTTTTCTGCCATCGTTGTTTTATAAAGAATACCATCATTATATTACAAAAGATGACGGTATCGAATTAACGGTAAGTTACGATCCGTCTGATCCGGAGCCTCCGAAGCACCCCAAAACCGGAAGGCCGCTTGAGATTTATGAACGTTACGACATTTATCTGTATGCGTGCGATGAAGGTTACCAGGATGTAAAGAAAACCCTCTATACACAATATGGCGAAATGGTAACAGATCTTGACGGCGTTCCAATTGAGCAGGTACAACCCGGAGATTCTGTCTATGCTCTCAGCACTCCTCGAAGGCTGATTATTGTCAGTAATCCTGCAGAGTTTGAGCTGAAACCCATGTCGGTTTATGATCAACTCAAGAACCGTCTCTCAAAAGTGAAAGAACGGTTTAAGGATGCAGAGGATGGGGAGGATATTATTATTGCTGC
Source organism: Chitinivibrionales bacterium (assembly GCA_014728215.1). Classification (NCBI taxonomy): domain Bacteria; kingdom Pseudomonadati; phylum Fibrobacterota; class Chitinivibrionia; order Chitinivibrionales; species Chitinivibrionales bacterium. The sequence continues at coordinate 125,474 of WJLZ01000185.1, read as the reverse complement.
AGAAAACCAGGTCTTGTATGATAAAATCATACAGATCATGGATGCTGCTCGGGAAGCCGAATTTCCGAATATCTCTATTGCAAAATTGAGAGCGTAATTGGCTTTTGGCATAAAACCCGGGAAAGACGTATTTATTGCCAACCAGAGAGGTTTGTATGGCTAAACAACGAGGTAGAGGTAAAAAGACAAATAAAAAGGCGGGACTGCAGATCACGTCCATGATGGACATGTTTACGATTCTTGTAGTCTTCCTTTTAAAGCAATTTGCTGCTGAGGGAGCTATTCTCACAAATGCGGATAATCTTGTGTTGCCGAATTCGGTGTCCAAAAAAAGACCGAAAGAAGTAAATCTTCAGCTTGCGGTAACCAATGATATGATACTTGTCGACAATGTGCCGACAGTACCGACCGAGGATGTGAAGAATATACCCCTTGATAATCCCGTTCCTGTGGAACCCAAGCTTGAAGAAGCATTAAAAGGACATTATGCCTCTGAGGAGGAAATGGTTCGATTGGGAGCCTTGAATCAGGTCGAGGGCAAAGTCATTATTCAGGTTGACAAAAACATTGAATTTGACATACTCTATAAGGTTATGACTACCTGCGGCAAAGTCGGATACAACAAAATGAATTTTGCAGTTATGGAAAGGGAGAGCTAGCCGTGAAGTACAAGGTTCTAATAAAAAAATGTGTAGATCCTGAACGGGCTGCAAAAATTGCCGATGAAGTTGCCAAATGGTCCGGGAGTAGTGCTACAGTTGTGGCTGCCGCTTTAATGCAGAAAACTGTATGTGTAAAGAAGGAAGCCGATGAAACCGAGGCCATGAAATTGAAGCAACAATTCGAGGCAGTTGGAGCAGAAATGGAGCTTGAGAAGCTTGCGGTAGCTGCTGCGCCCCCCCCACCTCCACCTCCTCCGCCGTCATTATCAGGTGACGGTGACGACTATGATGAGGATGAGGAGGAACAGGGAAGGGTTCTAAACGAAGCCGAATATACTGCACAGCTTGCTCAACGTAGTGATATATTCAAAGTAGAAAAAGACAGTCGATTAAGAAATCTTGAGATTGTCAGTATGATTTTCGGCATAATTTTCGGTGTCTGGCTGAGCACTCGTGAGATTGTCAAAGTGGCAACCGACTTTTTCGAGAAAATTCCGGAGGAGCGAGTAGCCAAGCTTGTTAAAGAATTGCCGGAAACGCTTGTCGAGAAGAAAGAAGACAAGAAAAAAGAAGAGATTAAATCAGACAAGAAGAAGCTCAAGAAGACCAGTAAAAAGGGCGCTGGCGGTCGTACGGGTGGTGGAGGAGATCCTCGTGCCCGGGTTACCAAGAAAGGCGTTCTGGGTATTATCTCCGGACAGATAAAAGGAAAAACAGTTGCTTCAGCCGATGTGTTCGGTAAAGGTGGCTTTGCATCCGGGATCGATGCTATTCTTCAGGGTGTCGGCGGTCTGAAGGCCGGCGGTAGTGGTGGTGTCGGAAGAAAAGGCGCTGCCGGTATTGGATATGGAGCAGGATATGGAAGTGGATTCGGCGGCGGTGGCGGCGGAATCGACGATCTGGTTGGAAGCCTGATGGGTGGCGAAGGCGGCGATCTCGGTTTGAAAAAACGGGGAGCGCTCAAAATCTCCGCACCCAAATTTGTCAAGGGTGGAGCTATGACCGGCGGCAGAAGCATGGCGAGCATCAGACGAGTCGTTATGCAGAACCTTGCCGCACTCCGATATGCCTATAACAAAAGACTTAGAGAAAAACCTGGACTTAAAGGTAAGATAACTGTAAAATTTGCTATAGACGAGTTTGGAAAAGTTATCTTCTGTAAGGTCGTCGGAACAACAATAAACGATCCTACACTGGAGAATACGATTGTTTCAAAAGTTAAAAGGTGGGCGTTTGGAAAAATCGATAAACCAGGTGATGTTACTGAAGTCGTCTATCCATTTGTTTTCTCTCAATGATTTGTTATACATTGTGAGCGGTCATTACTCTGTTCCCTATCTTTCATGGAGGTAGTATGAAGAGACTCCTAGCATGCTTTCTGTTATTGGGGTTTGTCACAACAAGTTTTGCAACTGATGCGAGGATAATCGCACTGGGAAGGCATGATGCTTTCTTTATGGATGATTACAGCATCTTCAGAAATCCCGCCAATGTCAGTATCTATCCGAATATGATGATGGCATCTATGGGGTATTATGCGCAGACCGAGGAGGAAAAAAGCTCCGAGGACGAATTTGCTGCATTACGAAGAACAAATCGCGATCCCATTCGTCCATGGGGTGGCGGGGTCATCTCCTATTCATTTAATCAATCGGCAGAATCGGGAAGCCAGTATCCCATGTTTTCACTGGGAGTTGCGCTAAACCGGCACGATGAGATGCTTGAATATATCACCCCCTTTTCGGATGAATTCCAAGATGCTTATATGACGGAAGCGTTAAGAGACAGCAACCGGGCGTATAATAATATCAATTTACCCGAGCCGGTCGGGAAATTCGATGTGTTGGCTGGATATGCTCTTAAGAATGGCGGCATGTTGGGTATCGGTACCTATCTTGCCTTTCAGAATGACAAAGAAGACGAGGACATGCGTACTTCTCTGTACCGTGTCAACCTTGGTCTTAACTGGCCGCTTGCCAAATCGATCGACATGGAAGTCTCCGGTGGTATTGGTGTGGTTAATGCGGTTGGTGATGTGAAAGACACCGTTTTAGGAATTTACAGTACAGGGAGCGGTACGCTGGATACGCTTGCCGTATTCGAAGAAGAAAACAACATTATGGCAAGGGGAGATGTTCGTCTCTTTTCCGCCCTTACTGTTCTCAATGGGGATTTCGTCCCTCATCTTGGTATTAAATATGCCGATCTGAATCTTTTCTACCAGCTCCAGGTTGCCCTCGGATTTGGGGTTAATATCAATGTTGATAAAGGATTTGGATGGGCTGGAGCTGAATTTATCTATGAAGATAGAGAAAAGAGAGCAATCGGTGAAACATCCACCGGTTTCGGCGGACGAATCGGTTTCGGATTCGAACGGAATATTGTCTGGGACTGGCTCCTTCTTCGCGGCGGTGTGATGAAAAAACTCCTCTATGTCACCGAACAGGGAGAAGACAGAGGTTACTGGGAACAGAATGCTGAAGCCGATGCATCCGATGATGATTTTGCAGGATTCGGAATCGGCTTGAATATCGAAAATCGACTGAGAGTGGATTGTGTTCTTGCCGATGATATACTGTATACTTTTACAAACCTTATCAGCGGACCACAGCACCATTTACAAACGCGATTTACTTTTACATTCAGTTTCTAAGCATATCAGTTTTGATGAAAATTCGGACGGGTGGAAGGTTTCCTTCTATCCGTCTTTTTTTTATCCGCCTGATATTTCAAAATCGAGAAAGAATTTTAGCAACCTCTGAAATTGTCGATATGCATAAAAAAACGACAAAAATGATAGTTATTGCACCTGAAAAAAATTATCTTTATTGCTGAAATAAGCCTGAGTTATTTTCACGGGAGTGAAAATATTCCCAAATGAAATATAGAAAATATTATAAATTCCATTTTTTACGAGGAGGATTTATGCGTTTTTCCACGATGGTATGTATTTTGGCGGCAGCAACAATGTTTATGGTTGGTTGCGGCCCTAGGAAAGGCGAAACACCAACGATGACGGTTCTTTTGCGGATGATGCCGGCTCAGGAAAGATTCTTGAGAGAAGAAATCTTGCCCGAATTCGAAAGAGAAAACAACTGCAAAATAAATATCGCGACTTTTGATAATGAATGGGATATTGAACGTCTGCTCAAACTTGAAAGCGGAAAAAAGAATCCTGAAATCTGTGTGGTAAAAACTCCTTTTGAAATGACCAGAGTGCTGGCTTCAAAAGGATTAATGGAGGATCTCAGAAAAATTAAAGATTCTGCTATAGTGATGCAGAATATGGCGGAATATCATCAGTTGGCCAGTGGATTGGGTTATGTTAATAGTGTCCCTTATTATCTGCCCAGAAAACTGGAAACAAGAGTGCTTTTTTATCGCAAATCCATGGTTAACGATGCTGTTTCCAAGTTTGAAACTCACAAACATCGGATCAATAAAGAACTTAATTCTTTAAATGGATTTGGTCTTCCTGCCGGCTACACTCTGGAAGAGAATCCGAGAGACTGGGATTTTTATGATCTATATACAGTCGGGTCCATATGGGCGAATGAGGAGTATAATGGCGTTAAAATGGCTCGTATGGCTCATCGCGGCGCGAAATATGGCGGCACCGCATTATTCCTTATGGATCGTGCGCTTCAATTGGGCGCCACAAAAGATGAGATCTTAGATTTAACCTCTGATAAATGTGCAGAAACGTTTCTCTGGGAGAATGTTCTGGTTAAAAAGGGGATCTACAATTTCAGTATGTGGCAGGATAAATGGAAAGGTTCCGACATTTATAATGGTATCAAGGATGGAAAGGTGTTTCTTGCCTATTTGCAGCAGATTGATCTTTTTAATGTCCATGGATGGGAAGATGATCCCGGTATGCCTGGATACATGGCGGATCCCGAAGATATGGGATTTGTTGTTGTGCCAAAGGCGCTTTCTTTTGCATTGGACAAGAATGGCCATCCTCTGTACGAAGGGTCTCGTGAAATATCGACCGGTGGATGGTGGTGGGGAATACCCGAAACATCACCCCACAAAGAACTGGCGTATTCGTTTATCAGATTCATGACAAGCAAAGAAATCCAGGCCAAGGAAAGCTCAAAATTCGGTATGATTCCTGTGCGCAAAGATATTCTCATGAACCTGCCGAATGTATTTGAAGAAGGCTGGGTTGGTGATATCTTTAAAGTGTCGGTAGAACAGATAAAAATCAATGAATTAACGACCGTACCATTGATCCGGCAGTATTCACAATTGGCCCAGTTGTATGTTGACGCCTGGTATACACTTAGCGTTGAATATGATGCTCAGGAAGAGGGCGCAATGGATTTGTCGACAATGAAAATGCGTCTTGCAAGCGACTTTGCAGATCGTCAGGACAAACTGTTGGGGAAGGGCCAGGTTAAATGATCAGCCTTTGATTCGGTTGTCGAATTATAATGTCCCGTAGTAATCTCAAGTTATCGAAAATCCAGGAGATATGGCCGATTATACCGGCATCCCTTTATCTCCTGGGTTTTTTAATCATTGTTCTTGTCTATTTGTTAGGCTTAAGTTTTTCCCATACTGCATCCGGAACTTTTCCTACCGTAAAAACATATTCGGCTGTTTTTCAAATGGAAGAATTCAGAGAATCGCTTTTAAATACTTTTCTCTTTGTTGTTGTAGGAACACCATTGGAATTGATAGTCGGTCTTTTTTTGGCGCTTTTGCTGTATAAAACTTTTTTTCTCCGCGATTTTATCCGAAGTTTTATGCTCATCCCCCTTGCAATACCGGCTCTTGTTACCGCAATTATACTTTATATTCTGTTCGATTATCCGGGGGGACATATCAACCATCTGCTTTTAGGCAAATATGCCGCATTCCCTCAATTGATTCAATCTCCCGTAAACTGGCGGGGAGCAAAAGTATTTGCTCTGGGAGTTTCACTAATGGGAAAAGTATGGCGGGACATGCCTATTTCGATGCTGATAATACTTGCCGGTCTTAATTCAATCGACCCTGAGCTTTTCGATGCGGCCCGTACAATGGGTGCGGGATTCAGACAGCAGCTTCGGCGAGTCGTTCTTCCATTGATACTCCCTTCGATGTCGGCTGTTGTCTTATTGAGATCAATAGAAATGTGGAAAGAGTTTATCTTTCCCTTTGTACTTGGCGGCCAACAAAATCTTTTGGGTACATTGATAGAATCATTATATAATAATTGGGGGTATACCGATAAAGCTGCAGTTGTTGCACTGGTTCTTGTAGCATGCATTATTCTTACAAGTCTTGTACTGATATTGCTGGCCGAACTTAACAAAAGAATTTTGCGGAGGTAGATATGGCCATACCATACATTGCATCATCGAAATTGCGGAAGGCCTGCTGGCTAGGTGCTCTGATTCTTGTTCTTTTAATGATTATAGCTCCCCTTTATCTGCTGTTCAAGTATTCAATCAGTGATATTTCAAGTATCAATACCGCCGGAGAACCGATACCTCTATGGCCTTATGAACCAACATTCAGAAACTTTCTTTATCTGTTTTCGGATGGCCGTTTTTACGGGGTGGTGATGAACAGTCTCATTATCGCTTTTTCTACCGTGGTTTTGTCGATGCTTCTTGGAGTACCGGCTTCCTACATTCTGGGAAGGTATAAAATTCCTCTCAGGGAAGTTTTGCTGGTTGGCTTAATATCGGTTCGTCTTTTTCCCGACATAGCATCGGTAATTCCGATTACCGAATTTTTCATTAAAATCGGAGCACATAATACCTATTGGGGCGTTGTTCTGGCACATACCCTTCTTGCACTGCCCTATGTGATCTTTATTGGAGCGAGCGCTTTTGAGCCGATTCCCTGGGACCTTGAACATCAGGCGATGGTCATGGGGGCTAATCGATTTCAGATTTTTATAAAAATCCTGTTGCCTCTTGCAATTCCGGGTTTGACTGCTGCGGCGATATATACGTTTTTATTATCGTGGGATGAATTCATATTTGCCTATTTTTTGCTTGGTCTGGGCAGGATATCAACACTGACACTGTATTTAAAACAGAAACTAGCCTATGCTCCGCCGCAGAATCTTCTGGCAACTATTTCTATATGTCTTTCTTTGCCGGTTATTATCTTTTCTCTGATGCTGCAAAAGCATATGAGCGCAGGGATAACAACCGGGGCTATTAAATAAAGTTACAATTATGGCCGATGTTGTTCTTAAAAATATTTCCAAAAAATTAAATGATCGCAGGATCATCGACAATCTCAGTCTCGAGGTTAAAGATGGTGAGTTTATTACTCTTCTGGGACCATCGGGGTGTGGAAAAACAACCCTCTTACGAATGATAGCGGGGCTTGAAAGTATCGACAAGGGCGATTTGCTAATCAACAACAGGAGATATAATACCATTCCTCCTCAGGAGCGGCGAATTGCCATGGTATTTCAGAGCTATGCGTTGTTTCCACACATGACTGTCAGATCAAATATCCTTTTTGGTCTGAAAATTAAAAAAGCGACACCCGAAAAACTTGAGGAGAAACTTCAGTGGGCAGTTTCTATGCTTGGGCTGCGGGACCTTGAAAACCGGTATCCCAAAGAGATATCGGGAGGGCAGCGTCAACGGGTGGCGCTGGCCCGGGCGCTTGTACTTGATCCTGAGGTTTTGTTGCTGGATGAACCCTTGAGCAATCTTGATGCTGCCTTACGTGAAATGGCCATGGAAGAACTCAAACGGATTCATCAGCAGGTAGGAAAGACAATCATTTATGTAACACACAATCAGGTTGAAGCAATGACAATGAGTGAACGCATAGCACTCCTTTGCAGAGGAGTCCTTGAGCAATATGACGAACCTCGTCTGGTATACGATCATCCGAAAACCATGTTTTCCGCCCGGTTTATAGGCAGTCCGGTAATGAATTTTATCGATGGAACTGTTGCAGAAAAGGATAGCCATATCGGCGTGGAGACACAGATCGGCTTTTTAGCGCTTGATCGTCAACGGGCAGAAAAAGCGGTCTCGTTTATGAATCGACCGGTAAAGGTGGGCATTCGACCGCAGAATATCTCCTATCTTGAACATCGGGCAGCCAGGCGGTATTCGGATACTTCCTTTTATATGACTGTCGAGCTTATTGAATCACTCGGCGACCGTAGTTTGATTGTCGGTAAATCGGAAAATGATGTTACATTGCGATTTCTGATTACCCGGGAAGCAGACATACAACTTAATCAGAAAGTTAATGTGTTTGTTGATGGAAGAAGGGTTCATCTTTTTGATATTGAAAAGCAGGTAAATATTTTTGATTCGGATTTCGTTGAATAATTATTCCATGGTGTGTCAATAAAAATTGAATAATTTCGGGTTTTGCAATATGAAACAGCACGTTAAAATCAGAAGAATTCTGCTCTATGTTGGTCCAGCCTTGTTATTGTTTCTCATAAATTGTATAGTAGAAACAGAGGGGGGAATTAAGGAGAAGCTCGAGACGATTGTTAAGGATGATCTGGCTACCATAACACATGAAATTCCTGATTCAAGCCTTCTCGATTCAACCTATTATTCAATTGTCGAATATAAAAAGTATACTGAAAGTAAATATAGCAGAAAAGCCGTTGTTGATTTTTATTTTTTAAAGGGTGTTCCTAAAAAAATCAGAAGAAAATATCGATACCACAGAGAATGGGGCAAGTGGGATCGTTATTATAACAGGTGGGCTACAATTGCAGACCAGAGTTCTTCGGAAAAAGATGCATCTCCCAAGGATTAAATCAATTGATTTTCTTGTTTTAGCTGCGGTACTTATATTTGGCGTGCATTCCGCTGATGTTGCACTGCTTTCTTCAGAAATGCACCATTCCTGTTTAGCGTCAATCGATTATATATATAAAGAGAAATTCAGCCGGGCAGAGCAGGAAGCCAGGAAAGTTATTAAGAAATTTCCGGATCATCCTGCGGGTTATTTCTTTTATGCTGCCGCGATCTACTCGTGGATGGTGTATTATGAAACCGATAAGAGAGAAGATGAATTTTATCAGTATTGCGATCTTGCAATCGAAAAGGGAGAGGCCATTCTTGCCAAAGATCGGGATAATGTATGGGCAAAATTTTTTGTTGGCGGGGCTGATGGGTACAAGGGAACCTATGAAAGCAGATTTGAGCGATGGATAACCGCATTCAGATATGGCTGGAAAGGTGTTTCGGTGCTTTTAGATCTCCATAAGAAGCATCCGGAAATTAAAGATATTGCTTATGGGATTGGAAGCTATAATTACTGGAGGAGCGCACTGATTAAAAAATTGTGGTGGATGCCCGGCGTTGTCGATAAGAGGGAGTCGGGCATTACCATGTTATATGAAGCTAAAAAAGACGGAATATATACCAGATTAAGCGCAACCGAGAGCCTTGTGGCGGTTCTCAATAATGAGAAACGATATCGGGAGGCCATCAAGGTGGCTAATGAAATGCTGAAAAAATATCCAAATTCACTGGTGTTCCACTGGGGTATGGCAAAAGCGTTATATGGAAACAGGCAATATAAAGAGGCCGAAAAGGCATTCAGATACATTCTCGGAAGAGTTGAAGCCGAATCCTTTGATAATCATTATAATGCATCGCGATGCCATTTATGGCTGGCTAAAATCCATTTTAGCCTGCAGCAATATACCCAATGTGTTGCAGAATGTAATCGCATGAAACATTACCAGTTTGACTCGAAAGTAGAAAAAAGGCTTGAGCCACAATTTTCCGAGGCTGAAGAGATAAAGAAACAAGCACTGGCTGCACGGCTCAAAAGTCCTCAACCAACGTTTGTCCCTTAAACCGGCAGTTGAAAAACAGATCAGCAGCTCTATCCTGCCATTTCGTCTTTTAAGAGGATATTTTGAGAAAAGAGGATGTGTATGAGTAAAAAAAGTGCAGGAATTATGATGTATCATTTTGAAAAGGATCGATTGAATATTTTGCTGGGACATATGGGCGGTCCTTTCTGGAGGAACAGGGATGATGGGGGATGGTCGATACTCAAGGGTGAATACGATGAAAGTGAAGATCCTTTTACTGCTGCAAAGCGTGAATTTGAAGAAGAGACCGGAATGCGGCCTGAAGGTGATTTCATCGAGCTTAATGAATTAAAACAATCGGGCGGCAAAAAGATCAAGATATGGGCGCTCGAGGGGTACTGTAATCCGTCAAACCTGACGAGCAATACGTTTGAAATTGAATGGCCACCAAAATCGGGTAAGATGCGTCGATTTCCCGAGATGGACCGGTTTGCCTGGTATACCATCGAGTCGGCTCGAAAAAAAATATTAAAAAGCCAGCGGCAGCTCATTGATCAATTATGTGAGATCCTGAACCACGATGGTTCGGGTAAAAATGCATAAGGCCAAATCATACCTTCCCTACCGTTTAATAACCGTGCTTGGCATTGCCGATTTTTTCCAATATCGAGAATTCAATTGTTAAAAATGGCAAAGCAGCTGACGGTTTTTCTCATTTAACCCGCTGTTGTATGTATTGCTCTAACAATAAATGCTACTTTTAAAGCGGAGGTATATGGCACATAATTTGTTATATTGTAGTACATAAGCAGTTGTATACGTTTGTTTTGGCTCTCAATGTAAAAAATATTATGGAAAAGTTACCTAATTTTCTGATCGCGGGAGCAGCCAAGGCCGGCACTACGGCTATTGCTACCTATCTGGAGCAGCATCCTCAGATTTATCTAAGCCCCATGAAAGAGCCGAAATTTTTTTCCTCACAGTTTATCAAGTTCCCTTACCGGGGACCAGGTGACGATTTTGTTGAAAACTTTACGGTAAAGACAATGAGTTCCTATCAACGACTCTTTCGATGGGTTCGTCGTGAAAAGGCAATTGGTGAGGCGAGTGTCGAAAACCTCTATTATTACCAATCTGCCATACCGCTGATAAAGAGTTATCTTGGAGATCCAAAAATAATTATCGTTTTACGGAATCCTGTAGACCGGGCTTTTTCTGCCTATAAGATGATGGTGCGTGATGGACGGGAAGTACTGTCATTTGAAGAGGCGCTTGAGGCGGAAGCAGATCGTATGATGAAAAACTGGGAATATTTGTGGTATTATCTGCAATGCGGATTCTATGCATCACAGGTACAGGCATATTTTCAGTCGTTCACGAATGTTAAAATAGTACTGTTTGACGATTTGCGCCTTAATGCCGTTTCATGTATGCAGAATATTTATTCTTTCCTCGAAGTCCGGGAATCGTTCTATCCGAAGATATCCCTCAAAGTAAATGCTTCGGGACGAATGCGAAGTGCATTGTGGCGGCTCATATTCAGAGCCAGTGGTTTTAAAGGCATGCTTTACAAGTTTCTTTCTTTGAGCGGGATATCCGATTCCACCATTCTCAGTGTGATCGAAAGTGTGCGGGAAGGTGATCTGGAGCCGATGGAAATGAAAGAAGAGACACGGCGCATGCTGCAAAATTACTATCGTGAAGATATAATGAAATTGTCAAAGATTATCGGAAGAGATCTGAAAGGGTGGCTTGACGATAAAGAGGAGAACGGAACTTCGGAGCGCACAACAATCGTAAAATACGGAGACGAATCCAAACCTTTGCCGAGCGTGGCGGCATAACTGAACTTTTATTTAAACCGAATGCTGTTGTACTTGACCTTTCCCGTCTGCCAGTATGCGTTCGATGTCATCTTTAAAGAGGGTTTCATTTTCCATCAGCCTGGTTGCAAGGACATCAAGTTTCCCTCGGTTTTTATTCAGGATATTCATTGTTTTGTCTTCCATATCGTGGATTATACGCCGGACTTCTTCATCGATGGCCCTGGCCGTATCTTCGCTGAAGTTTTTACTCTGTGAGAGTTCTCTACCTAAAAAGAGGTGCTCTTCACCAAGATTATATGTTACAGGTCCCAGTTTATCACTCATGCCCCATTGACAAATCATCTTTCTAACCAATTGGGTGACAGCCTTGAGGTCTTGTGCGGCACCGGTAGTCAATTCATTAAATATAAGTCTTTCGGAGGTCCGCCCCCCAAGAGCAACACATATGCGGTTCTGCAGGTATGACTGATTGTAATTGTGCCGGTCTATTTCGGGTATCTGCTGTGTCGCACCCAGGGATCTTCCACGGGGAATGATCGTTACCTTTTGTAACGGGTCGGTACCGGGCAGTAACTTGGCGGTTAACGCATGGCCGGCTTCATGATAAGCGATAACCTTCTTTTCTTCTTCGGTAATGACATCTTCCCGTTCTGCGCCAAGGATGATCTTGTCACTCGCTTCATCGAAATCTTCAGCAGTCACTTTTTTCTTGTCTTTTCGTCCTGCAAGCAAAGCGGCTTCATTCACCAGGTTATGGAGGTCTGCACCAGAGAAACCGACGGTTCTGGCGGCTGTAATGTCAAGGTCAACATCCTCGCCGGCAGGTACATGACGCATATGGAGCTGAAGTATGTTCCTACGGGCGTTTTTCTGGGGCAATTCGAGTGTTATCTGGCGATCGAATCGTCCGGGCCTGATCAATGCCGAATCTAAAACATCGGGACGATTTGTGGCTGCAATCACAATGACCGATTCGTGAGGTTCAAAACCGTCCATTTCCGAGAGAATCTGGTTAAGCGTCTGCTCCCGTTCGTCATGGCCACCTCCAAGGCCGGCGCCTCGTGAGCGGCCCACCGAATCGATTTCATCGATAAAAATGATCGAGGGAGCTTCCTTTTTAGCATTTGCAAACATGTCACGTACCCGTGAGGCACCGACGCCGACAAACATTTCAATGAATTCGGAACCGCTGATACTGTAAAATGGTACATTGGCCTCACCGGCGGTTGCCCGGGCAAGCAGTGTCTTGCCCGTACCGGGAGGGCCCATCAGCAATACCCCTTTAGGGATCTGTGCGCCCAGAGAAGTAAACTTTTTGGGATCTTTAAGATAGGAAACTATTTCCTGCAAGTCCCGTTTTGGATTTTCCAATCCGGCGACATCATTATACGTGGTGCGGGTTTTTGATTCACGAAAACGACGGGCACGGGATTTACCAACACCGAATATCCCCCCAAGTCCCGACATGTTTTGTCCCTTTTTTTGGACATTCCGGCTGATAAACATGAAATAGAAAAAAATCAGAAGCCAAGGCAACAGAATTATCATCAATGACGGCCACCAGGCTCCATCCGGACTTTCCGCTTCAAGCGCTACATTGTTTTTTTCCATCAAAGTAATAAGCTCGGGGTCATCTATGGGGGGACGGGTAGTAATAAAGCTGGAATATTCCTGCGTGGCTTCACCCTGAGCCTTTTCTTCGGGAGTATAGGCATTACGAAATTCGCCCCGTATTTCACTGCCTTTAATCACCACACTCTTGATATTATTCTGATTAAGCTGGCTTTTAAACGTCGAATACGAGATGGTGGCCCTGGTTAGATTACTGAAAAAATTACTTCCTGCAATAGCGAATATAACCCATATAAGAAGAATCCAGAAAATTGGATTGCGCCACAGTGAGCGTGGTGGTGGGGGAGCAGGCTTTCGCTGCCGGTTCTCGGATTTGCGATCGGTATCTTTTTTTAAATGGGTACCTGTGGTTTTATGATTGTTGTTCATAGTTCGTCCTTTTCATCGTTTTCAGGCTTGAACAAGTCAAGAAACCGATCTTCATAATGTTTAAAAAGCTCCCACCGGTCGAGTTCCTGCTTCAATTCGTTTATGCGTGAACGGTCTTTGTGTGCCTCTTCAAAAAGCCGCTCGATTTTTTCCATGATGTATGTGGGGGTTTCATTGTCGTTCCCCTCTTCTGTTTCGTTGATTGCATTCGGAAAGAGTTCCCTGATTTTGGATTCTATACCGTCAAGGCGATCGTCCAGTTCTGATGCCGCCGACTCCAGTTCAATCAGGTCGAGGGTAATTCCCAGGAGATTTTTGATAACACTGATTACCTCTATTGCAGCTTTGGGATAGGAGATATTGGCGGCATAGGAGGGTATTGTTCCGAGCAGACAGGCTGCATCGATATGTTTTGATTGGGCGACACTTAAGAGCACGCCGTTTTGTCCGGAAATTGCTCCTTCGTGAAGTGGCTGCGTGCCCAGAGTTTCCATCTGTTCAAGAATCTCCTTGTTGTTTCCCACGCAATATACACGAGACGGTGCGGTATGGCTGATCGGTTCGGCCAGTGCCGCAGCAGTGATAATCCGGACAACCCTCAATTGACGGGCTATTTCAAGCACGGCCTGCAGTATGGTAATGCCTTCCTTACCCCCGATTTGAGTATCGCTTTCAAAGAATATGATATCCGGATTCTTGTGATAATAAAATGCGCTGCTTGGTAATTGGGGCACCTTTGCCACCCCTTCTTCAACAATAATATTATCGGGCGTGAAAAATTCACTCATGTCAATTGCTGCAAAGGGTCGTGCGCCAAGCATACGACGTACATAATCGACCGACATAATTCCGACATTCCCCATACCGGGCCAGCTTGCCAGCATCGTGGGCCGTGTGTCGAAGGTAACGCCAAAAAGTGTTTCTGTGCCCATTATTTAAAGCCCTTTCATGATACGCGAGGGTCGTCCGGTTTACCTTGCATCACATGTGTGGTAATGTTCGATCTGATTGCCTGTAACAGTTTTTCGAGAAACTCGAGATCGCCCTTGTCAATTATCAGGAAATCCCCCGTTGCTTCACTTACCGAAAGCGGATCACCGGTTATGATAAGCCCGCGTAATTCAGGATAAATTTTTCGCGCCGCCTCTAATACTTTATCGCCTTTCATCTGTTCGAGATTGTAATTCGTAATAAACAAATCGGGAACCCATCCATTATGAATATGCTGAAGCGCTTTTATGGGGTTCTCGAACACCGCGATTTCACTATAGCCATCATTCTCAAGAACTGTCAATAAAAGTTCCCGTATATCTTTTTCGTCTTCGACGATGATAATTCGGTCGGATGGATTCATGCAAATCTCCTTATTTCTGTTTGGGAATTGCAGTTACAAAATTTTAAACGCAAATTGAATGCCAGTTATCATATCCCGGAGGGCATAGCCTCCAGGGACCTGGTGGGCCCGGCAAGATTGTCGTTTTTGCAAAAAATTATGCGTATCCGGAAATTGCCGGGGCATTCATGATCTTCCTTATTGCTTGTAAGGTAAAGGAATATTGGAACGTGATTATAGTTGGCATAGATGTTGCATTTCATCCAGACTCTGAATGAACGGAATCGTAAAATCTATTTAAATATTTTGATTTTGAAAGGAGACACGGCTAAATGTTTTCGAGGAAAATGCATGTTTACAGTGTTCTTGTAATTGTTGCGTCTTTAGCAGCAATATTTCTTTTTGATTGTACTTGCTCATATGCAGAATCTAATAATTCTCCAAAAAAGGGGAGTGTACAATTTGGCGCGAAAGAAAAACCCGATATTCCCAAATTAGCTCGTGAAGCTCAAGCATTCGGTACAATATTTTCTAATGTTGCAGAGGCGGTTCTCCCCTCAGTGGTATCGGTCATCCCAACGAAAATCGATACGGTTGTATTTCGGAAAAATCCTTTTTACCGGTTTTTCGACTCCCCGGAACCCTTTGAGTTCTTTCAGGACAATGGAAATGTCGAGAAGCGTGAGCGTCGCCGGAAAGGGCTGGGTTCTGGAGTGATAGTATCCAAAGACGGTTATATCTTAACTAACTATCACGTTGTTGCCGGAGCCGATGAAATTGAGGTGCGTTTTCATGACAAGCGTTCTTTTGATGCTGAAATTATCGGCAGCGATTCATTATCCGATGTTGCCGTGCTGAAGATAAACAAAGAAATTGATGATTATCCGGCAGCTTACCTGGGTGATTCTGATGAGTTGCGGCCCGGTGACTGGGTTGTTGCGATAGGTAATCCTTTCAGTTTATCATGGACTGTTACTGCGGGTATTGTTTCGGCACTCGGCCGTTCGGTGAGTGGATCGGAGCGATACGAAAATTATGTACAAACCGATGCCGCTATTAACCCGGGGAATTCGGGAGGAGCGATGGTCAATATCCGGGGTGAAGTGGTTGGCATTAATACTATGATCTTTACCCGTTCCGGAGGATACATGGGAATTGGCTTTGCCATACCAATCAATATGGCCCGGCGTGTTGCCGAAGATCTGATTTATGAAGGAAAAGTGACTCGCGGCTGGATTGGCGTTTCCATCCAGCCCCTTGATGAAGCCAGTCGTGAAGCGATGGGGATCAAAAATGTACATGGTGTACTTATCGGAGATGTTTTTGAGGGGCAGCCGGCCGATAAAGCAGGAATGGAACGTGGCGATATTGTTGTGGCAATCAATGATAAAGAGGTGACTACACCCAATGAATTACGGAACATGGTTGCACAACTTGAACCTGGTGAAAAGGTAGATTTTGAGATAATTCGTGAAGGCAAGCGCAAAACCATTACCATTACAATTACCGAGCGGAATGAAGAGATGCTGAAACAGGCCCGTCCTTCAAGCAAAAAACAGCCCTCTGAATGGGGGAAAGAAAGCAAAGAAAAACTCGGTATTTCCGTAACCGATCTTTCGAGTGAGCTTCGTAATAAGCACAATATTAAACAGGATGTAAAGGGAGTACTCGTCCTCAATGTCCAGTCTTCATCGGAAGCATATAGCAAAATCCAGCCTGGTGATGTTATTCATGCAGTAAAGCTGCGGGATCAGAAAATGAAAACGATTACAAACAGCAAAGAATATGCAAAAATTGTTTCCAAAGCAGAGCAGGGTGATGCAATAATGTTCTCGATTGTTCGAGACGGCAGCAGATTGTTCATAGCTTTTAAAGTCCGGTAACTAATGCAGGAATTTCGATAAACTATAATTCTCAAAGATGGAGATAGAAAGGAAGGCATGTATGGCAGCAGCTGCAACAAAAGAAAAGGTTTCTCAACGTGCTTTTGAGATTTACCTCGGAAGGGGAGGTGAGGATGGACATGCAATGGATGACTGGCTGAAAGCTGAAGGGGAAATAGTTGGTTCACAAGAGGGTAAAAGCAAAGGAACCAGAAAAACATCAACCCGTAAGAAAAAAGCCCCTTCAAAAATGAAGCCCTGAAGATTTGTAACCCGAGGGAGGCGCACACTCAAAACATTGTGTGCGCTCTTTTCAAAAATTTTACCAAGTGGACAAATTCAATCTCGGTTATTTATTTATTTGCCGCCCCACCGCCGGATGAATTGTACGGTAAATTACTAGAGCGCAATGGGTTAAAGTATCTATTGGCCCCATTTTTGCATCTCATTTTATTTTAATTTATTGAAATAGTATGCCCATCTCGTTATTACATGCTTATGAGAAATTAGTTATTTATCTTATGCCTCAAAATAGCTTTATATTTCCATCATCTCACTCTTTGATTAAAACCGAAAATAACATTCGCTGTCCTTCCCGCTCAATCTCGATACCCATTTGTTTTTCGTTCTTTAATCTGTGTATTGCTTTTCGCAGATCC
The DNA here is from genome assembly GCA_014728215.1 of Chitinivibrionales bacterium. Classification (NCBI taxonomy): domain Bacteria; kingdom Pseudomonadati; phylum Fibrobacterota; class Chitinivibrionia; order Chitinivibrionales; species Chitinivibrionales bacterium. The sequence goes on along the minus strand of WJLZ01000185.1, from coordinate 108,346 downwards.
ATTCGATTTTTTATGGGCGTTCCATTGATCGCAACAATCCTGTCTTCCGATTGGAGGCCCTTTTGGCGAAATAATTCGTGTATGTCGCTCATAACTCACCGCCTGTATCAAAACCTCGCATTTCCGGCGAGGAAAAATATTCGGTTTACAGAATCAAGATTTATGATGATTGTGGGAACGCATAATAAAATAATGCAACAAATATGCCAAATTATATATATGCCTATGCATTTACATTCGAAATTAGATCTTTGTGAGTGCCTTAATTTTGCATAATCAGGAAATAAATTCTCAAAATCAGGAATTTTGGCCTATGGTCGAGAAAACGATTTATCCTAAAGATCAGGAGCCCCGGATAATTGCCCGATTTCCTGAAGAAAATCCCTATCCGGTAATGCGTATTAACCCTGAGGGAAAGCTGCTCTATGCAAATCAGGCAAGTGAAGTGCTTATAAGAAAATGGAAGGGAAAGCATGGGGCTAGAGTCGGAAATCAATGGCGCCGGGCTGCAACAAAATCCCTGGAGAGCGGAGAAAATGTTGCATTTGAATTCAGAACGGGCAACCGCTGGTTTCATATCACTGCAGTACCTGTTCTCGATGGTCCCTACATTAATTTCTATGGTATTGATATCACCAAACGTCATGAAATGGAAGATGAACTTCATCGCGCAGGGCATCTATTGAAAAAAATGGTTCTGGATAAGTCGGTGGAGATTGAAGATACACAGAATATTCTTACCCAGGAGATAAAAGACAGGGTTATTGCAGAACGGAAACTGGACGAACGCGCTCAGGCACTGGAAGCGGTTTATGCTATGGCAACAGCATTCGATTCATCCATGGATACATCATTTGACCAGGTGGCTGTTACCGTTGCCCATGTTCTCAAAGTTCCACATACGCTTATATATGAAATAAAGGGAAGAACTATTTGCAGGATTTCTCAATTTTTTAAGAATCGCTTATATCACAAAGACAACCTTGCAGTTCCGTGCTCGACATGCTGCCGGACACTCCAGAACAAGCAGGTTCGGCAATTTAGTGGAAATCTTCATGAACTATTTGAAAATGCCGAATGCTTTAAATGTGAGCCATTTAAATCTTTTATAACTATTCCCATTACGAATCATAAATCTGAAGATCTGGGTATGATTTGTGTTATGGATTACAGAGAACAAAAATTCAGTGCCTACGAAATACATCTGATACAGATATTTGCGCGATATATATCACATGAACTGACTCGACGGAGACTCGAAGAGCAATTGCTGCAGGCAAAAGAATTCAAAACACTCGGACAATTGACTTCCGGCGTGGCTCATGAAGTTCGCAATCCACTTAACGGCATTATGGCTGTTTCTGAGGCATTGTTCAGAGAGCTTGGGAGCGAACCAAAAATTGACCCTTATAAAAAGCATATCCAGGCGCAGGTAGGCAGACTTTCAGCACTTATGGAAGATTTGCTTATGCTTGGACGTTCCATTAAAAAGTCCGATTTTCATTCTGTGACAATCAAATCGATGATAAATAATGCACTCGATTCGTGGAATTTAGGTAATGAGTTTCCGGATTATACCATTTCGGTTCACCTATCCCCTTCATTAAAAGACAAGATTATCAAGGTACATGCTGTTAAAATGGAGCAGGTCTTTATTAATCTGTTTGCTAACGCCTGTAATCATTCTCCTTCCGGTGGGCGAATAGTCCTGAGTGTAGAAGAATGCTGGCCTGATATGGTTTGCTTTATGGTTTCCGATGAAGGCACGGGATTTGATTCTGAGAATATTCCACAGATTTTTGAGCCCTTCTTTACTACCCGTAAAGGCGGTACCGGCCTTGGACTCAGCATTGTGCGATACATTATTGAGAGCCATGGGGGCACAGTTTCTGCTTGCAACAATATCCCCCCTCCCGGTGCAACAGTCGAAGTCTACCTGCCTGTTGTGGATGAAGACTAACGCATAAAGGCAGGGATTTAAAGTCCGGCTGAATGTCTGAAATCGCTCGTGAGTAACAGGCGGTTTGGCAGAACACTCCCCTAGACATTATCGAGAACTCCTATCGATTCAAGAATATCACTGATCTTTTTTGGGGAGACCGGCTTTTCGAGATAAATATCTGCCCCGAGTTTAAAAACTTTCTCTCGAATACTATTGTCACCATAGGCAGTTATAACAAGGATTTTACAATTATCCTGATGTTTTCTGGTATAATCCACCACCTGGAATCCCTCCATATTACCTGAACCTGAAAGCCGCATATCTGCAATTACAGCATCGTATTCATTTTCATGCAGCAACTTTTCGGCGTCATGAAGACTGCCTGCAGAATCGATTTTTACTCCGGGACGATCAAGAATTCTGGTCAAAGCAAATATGATCGCTTCTTCGTCATCAACGAGCAATAAATGCTTTGATCCGTTTGAGAGAGCCATCGTCGTATTCCTCCTTCTCAAAGCTATGCATGATGTGCGATGGGATAAATTCTGAGCACCATAAAATAATAAAAATCTGAAAATACTTTTCTAATACTGATCTTTAGTCAGGATATTATGCAAATACAGTGCCATTAATCCTGATGAGGCAAACGACGGTAATGGTAGTGCATTTAGAGGGGATGGGTTGTTTTGCAAAACCAAGTAATTCAATCATTTAATGGCACACACCGGGGATGGGGTACTTTATCAATTTTTTTATTATCTCCGGGAATTGTCGTATAATTGGCAAGTTTGCAAATCAAAATTTCATAATTGGTAAAGAAGTGTAAATCGGTGCTTTATTTGACGGTTACTTTTTCCTGGGCTGGTTGTAGGAGGGGTCTCAGAATTTTTATCTGATGGATATCTACGCTGAATTTTGTTATGCCCATATCGACGAACCGGCGGATCCAGCGGGGATCTGAAGCCAGTTCACCGCACACGGTCAGTGATTTCCCTGCTTTCTGTGCTGCGTTGGAGACATGTTCTATCAGGTCGCGGAATTCCAGGACCTGTCGTTTGCTGCTCAATGCTTTGACTGCTGTTTCTCTATCGGTACCGAAGAGATCCTGAAGCAGATCGTTGGTGCCGATGCTCCCGAAATCGGCTTCAGTAAATAAATCCTGTGCTTTCCGGCAGGCTCCCACTAGTTCGAACATAACGCCGTCGGGTATTTCCAGTTGAGCAATCTCATCGATAATCTCATGGACGATTGTCTTGAGCTCGATGAATTGCTGAGTATTTTCAACAAGGGGGTAGAGCAGACGAACCGGGCCGATAAGAGCTGCCTTGCCGATCGCTCTGGCCTGTGCTCTCAGCATTCCCGGATGAGAAAGGAGAAATGCAGCGCCTTCAAGATCAAGCCGGAAGGGGCGTTTCATAGGTTCAACAATAGGTTGAAACTTGTCCCGACGTACATCGAGGACCCTGATTGTTGTCGGAAGGCCCATCATCGTCATGACTACGTTACGGTAGCATGTTTCCTGCTGTCGTGATGAAAGCAGTTTGCCCGCTGCCAGAAATTCCAGTTCAGTCCGGTAGAGGCCGATACCCTGTGCACCTGCAGCCAGTGCCCGGGAAGCATGATCGGAGATATTCAGATTAGCGTACAGTGTAATTTCGGGCAAGTGTCTTTTCTGGCTGATGTGATGTATGCGGGAGCGGGTGTGAAAATATTCGGTCAGATTATCTTTACCCTGCTCGGAAAAAAGAGTTTCTCCGGTTGCGCCGTTTATTGCTGAGTGCATCGCCCCGAAATCTTTGATGTATACCCCTGCTATTCCGCTGACACAGGGGATCATGAGTGTTCTGCACAGTATTGCCGCATGAGAAGTCGGGCCACCGATCTGGGCGATTATCCCTCTGATATTTCTGCCCCTCATTTCAAGAACAAAGCGGGGAGTAAGGATACGGGTCAAAACAATTCGGCCGGCAATGCCGTGACGGTCATGATTGTCTCTGACAAGTGAGAGCGGATTAACCAGTGCATCCAGAAGCCCTTCTTCAATCTCGACCAGATCGTTTGCCCGTTCACGAATAAGGGCCAGGTTGCTGTCCTGAAGCTGTTTTCTGAAATCCCGAAAAACTTCCTGCACCGCCGCATAGGCTGAATAATTTTTCTTTCTGATAACATCGACAATGGACTTTAACAGCATGGGATCGTGGACCATTGCTTTAAGGACCACAAACATGCGGACATGTTCCTTATTCGCTCGCTTGCGCACTTCTTCAATAGCATGCTCCATTACGAAGCTCATGATTTGAAGCGCGTGTCGGATCTTGCTCTCTTCCCTTTCATGAAAGCGCCGCGGAACGGTCCGTCGTTCACTTAGCGGGTGCAGCGGACGGGATATGAGCCAGCATTTGCCCGAGGCAATACCTCCGGCAATAGCAATCCCTTGCTTGCGAATAATTCTGCTTTGCGTATCGCTGGTGATTGTCATTGTGAATTTTCATAGTTGTCTGGTTCATGTGAAGCTGATTACAGCAGCCCCATCTCTTTCATCATATCGCGTATTATTTCCGATGGGACCGGTTTGGAGAGTACGCGGTCTGGTTTAACATTACTGAGGCTCTTTTTTATGGTTGCATCACCATAAGCGGTCCAGAGTATTGTTTTTGTATCAGGATTAAAACGGAGCGCATAAGCAATAATATCAGCCCCCGTTTCACCACCTTCATCACCAAACTGCAAATCGCTTATTACCAGTGCGTAGGGATGTTTTTCGATTAATTTTCGCGCATGAGCCACCGATTCAGCCGCATCGATACGAAATTCGCTTCCACTGAATAATCGTTGAAAAGCGAAAAGTAACGCCTCATCATCATCGGCAATTAAAATACGTTTTATTGGAGCCATGAAATCGATCCTTTGTATATAACCTAAAACAAAATCCCTTTGTCAATAAAGTTCTCTATAACACCGGTATAGTGATTTTGTAACTATCCTAAACCAATTAACAATTGTCTGTTCGGGATCTGTCTGCTTTGATTTGGTTCCACCCCTGAATTTCAAACTCTGAAAGTTGAGATTAGAAGTTCAGGACAGGAACAATCAATGGACACTGTCCATAGAAATCCCGAAGAGAATCGGAAAAAATACACGCCCTGCGTATTTTTGTCTATCTCTATAATATAGCTAACATTATGCCAATGAAAATGTTGCTATAAACGCTTCTGCGGTACACGTTCTTTGCATACATGCGAAGTGATTTTGCAAATGTGCTAAATACGGGGGATCAAACTCCGAAGCCTGCAAGGCAGAAACAACTGCCCGGTTAATTATATACAAGCCCGGCACATTTTTTAATGCGGCTCTAATTGATCTTTCCTAAGCGGCGATAGAGTGAAGATAAGGAAATACCAAGGATTTTACACGCCTGGTTTTTATCGCCATTGCACGACTGAAGTACCTTTACCACATGGTGTTTTACAATATCATCAAGACTCAGGTTCTCATTATTACTTTCCACAACAGGTACGTTGGCGTCCATGCCGGGAAAATGGCTGGTGGCAATATTTTCACCACTCGCCAGCAGCATGGCCCTTTCGAGCATATTGCGGAGTTCCCGCACATTGCCCGGCCAGGAATACCGTTTCAGCAGTTCGATTACATCGGGCGCAAGGGGTAAATGAGAATATCCGAATTCGGCCAGAAGGTGCTCCGACAAACCGGGAATGTCCTCTTTGCGTTCGCTGAGTGAGGGCACCGAAATCGGGAAAACGCATATCCGATAATAGAGATCCTTACGAAATTCCCCTTCCTCTATTTTTTGACGAAGGTTTCTGTTTGAGGCACAGATAAGCCGGAAATCACTGGTGCGTAGCTTATTCTCACCAATTCGGCGGAAAGATCTTTCTTCGATTGTCTTCAGCAACTGAGCCTGTACTTCCATATCCATATCGCCGATTTCATCGAGAAAAAGCGTACCACCGTCAGCAACTTCAACAAGACCCTCGCGGTCTTTTATTGCAGAGGTAAATGATCCTTTAACATGTCCGAAAAGCTCGCTTCGAAGCAATTCACCTTTCAGGCTGGAACAGTTCAGTTCAACGAATGCTTCCGATTCCCGCTGACCATAATCGTGGATCCAGCGCGCAAGCACACCTTTTCCTGAACCGGTTTCTCCTTGAATCAGAATGACCGTTTCGTTTGCCGCTGCAACTTCCGCATACCTGAGAAGCTTGCTAACAGCGTCACTGTTACCGAAAAATGGCTCATTTTTTCGTTTCAGACGTTGATTTACGAGATTTTTTCTGCGCAAGGCATGATATTCAAGGCTTTTGGTGATGTTTGCCTTGAGTTCATCCATATCGATAGGTTTGGTAAGAAAATAATCCGCCCCGCTTTTGGTGGCCTGGACCGCGGTAGGAATATCACCGAGCCCGGTTAGCACCAGAACCGGAACACCCGGATAGGTGTTTTTGATCTGCGGTATCCACTGCAGCGCGTTACCGTCGGGAAGCTTCAGGTCGAGTAAAATGGCATCAAATGTTTTTTGAGCAACAATATCTCTCGCTTCTTTAAGCGTCGAAACTGCCTGCGGTTCATAGCCAACCTTCGATAAGTAACGCTGATAGCCGAATTGTGCAGATTCATCGTCTTCAACAATAAGCAGGCGAGGGTTTTTGCGTATCATAGAATATTATTAGTCCTCCCAGAGTGGTTCATCGTATTGCTGCTTCTATGGAATCGCCGGAATTGCCGGTATTTAAGTCTTAAACATAGTATAGATAAGATAAATCAATAAAGAAACATTGTGCAAAACATGACGAGCAGCGCAGCAAAATTATTATTACGCAAAAATCAGGCCATTTTATATTTGTTGCTTTGCGCTTTCATCGTCACTTTTCTTATGTAAATTAGTTTCATCGGCACTCCGTGCCTTTTCGGCTTCGGCTTTTTGGTCGGCTACCGCTTTATTGTGTTCGATATCACCATGAATACCTTTACCTCGTCTATCAAGATTTTTCAGCAAGCCCTGTCTTCCATAAAGAATGAGTGTATCATCGGGTTTGATAAGAGTATCGGCTTCCAGGGTACCGATATAGGGACCGTTTTTGCGTTGAATACCCAATACATTAACGCCTTCATCTTTCATTTGTGATTCTGCGAGCGTACGATTGGCAAGCCAGTCCTTTTTCTCGATTTTAAGCTCTGAAATGGTGTAACCTGATGCAAGGTGCAAAATACTTGCATAATCTTTGATGTCCATTTTGCTGTAGCGTTTTAAGGCGGCGTCGATAACCCTCGAAAGGTGCTTATCTATCCATTTGCTCCGTGCAATTATCATTAAAGCCACAATTCCGGCAAACAGGACAAGAAGACGAACAACGAGGCCATCTCCCTGAGGTTTGATCAAGCCCAGCATAAGTGAAGATACGGATGTTACAATTCCGGCATTGCCCAGAAGCATCAGGGTCATGAGTATGCGCCGCCGAAGCGGGTGATTGACGACGCTTTCGGACTCATTGGTCGTGAATCCAACACCGGTAAAGGCAGAACGCGCTTGAAAACGGGCCGATTCCTTGGATAGACCGGTATGTGATAACGCACTTGTTGCAACCCGGGTTATCAGCAGGGATAAGGCCAGAATGACGAGTAACGAAGCTATAGCAAGCATAGTATCACCCTGCGGTATTTAATAATTTTGGTTATTATACTTCTTGCCGACAATTATAATATGTTCCATGTTTTCGCAAAAACGCAAAACACCTTTTCATTTGTGGGAAAATCGGTCGGATATATTGAATTATGCGGCAGGTGCGCTCGGGGGCGATGCGCACCTGCCGGGGCTCTATTGTACCGAATATCAGGTTAGTACATTCCCATATCAGGATTATAGTAATAATAGTCGAAATAGAAGGTCGAATTGTCGACTATATTTTTTCCGGCAATATCCAGTTCACTCTCTACGGTTCGAGCGCCGGCATCAAAGGCATTGGTAATAGCCGCATGATATTCAGACCAATTATCCACCTTACCTTTGAGTGTCGCTATGCCGTCTTCTACGCTGACATCGATGTCTTTTCGATCGACGTTTCCATTCCAGAAAAATTCATCTTTTATATTTTGCATGATAGCCTGATCGCTTTCCCATGTCCAACCCTTGGGAACATTCAGCGTATTTTGAATTGCAGCCACACCGTTTACGCGGGAAACGACATTTTCGGCATGTACTTTTTCATAATAGCTGTCTACTTCACCGTAAAGGTATACCTTTTTGTTCCGCACTACCGGCCTGATTTCATGCCGTTCGAGAACCGGATCACGGGCAAGTGCCGCAAGGACTTCACTTTTAACCTCTTTATCTGTCGGAGAAACAACTTTGACGAATAAATAATTGTCGACCTCATTAACACCAACCGTATTACGGGCGTTCTGTTCCGCTGCCCGTTTGGCTTCATAGTTTTCTACTTTCCCGTTCAGATAAACAGTGCCATTATCAACTTTCACGTTTATATTAAAGGAGGCTGTCCGGGGATCATACCGGAGAGCATCTTTAACTGCAGCTTTAATCGTACTATCGGTTACTTCAGGAGTAGGATCTTTCCGTTTTAATTCTGCTGCAGCCCACCAGTCGACGGAAAGCTTGCTGTGATCGACATCTTCCACTCCAGCAACCCAGGCCTTATTATAAGCCAGTGTTTTAACCCTGGCCGTTCCTACGGTTCCTTTTAACGTTACTTCGCCCTCAAGAACATCGACCGTTATCAGTGATGCCGGAATATATGGATCGAATTCGAGGCGCCGTTCGATTTCTTCTTGAATTTCATGGTCCGATCTGCCATCCTTGAAGGCGACCTCTATTTTGTTTTCTATGTTCTTAACCCCTTTGACACCTTTAATGACCTTTGATGCCAGAGATTTTTCTGCATAAGAATCAACGTTGCCCTTTAGTGTTATTGTGCCGGCATCGACATCAACATCAATTTCGAAGGATTCGGTAGCAGGATCGGCTGCAAGAGCGCTGAGAACATCAGTACGTATCTGCGTTTCGCTCCTCATCACCGGAAGCACATCGATACGGTTAACAATACTTCTCACTCCTTTGAACGTGCCTGCCATAGCTTCTGCACGGTTTTTTTCAAGAATATTGCTCACAGAACCATCAAGCGTTACAATGCCGTCTGTTGTTACCACGCTGATCAGGTGTGATGACACCGCATCGTCACGTCTCAATGCCTGTTCAATTGCCTGTGTTATTTTGCTGTCTTCAATCTCCTTTTTTTGCGGTGCAGCCTGTACTGCAGAGGCGACCGTAATAATACCGATCAGTACGGTTAAATGGAGAGTGAGTCTGCACGATCCTATAGATGAGAAAAAAAGCAAAGATAAGCTTTTATTCAAACGCATAAGCGTCTCCTTTCACTACGAAGGTTAAAGGTACAACAACTTTGCTCTAAAGAGGTGCAACTTGCATGCCAACCGGAAAGGATTAAAAAACGGAATCTTTTCTTGCAGGGTTTTGAGATACGTTTCTTTCTAATATATATGTAATAAATGACCGTGCTACATCGTATTACCCTCAAGGAAACAAGTGTAAGTAGTGTATTATGAAATGCTTCAAAGGCAAGTTATAATTCTTATAACCAAGTTTTTCTGTGAGCGGCAGCAATTCGGATTATTTCCTTTCAAATGTTGCTGGAACCGGAAAGAGTAAAAGAGGGGAAAGAGAAGTGAAAAAAGGAGAAAAACTGGCAAGCAAGATGCCGATCGTCGATGACGATTCGATTCTGATTTATTTAAGTGAGATAGCGAAGTACAAGCCGCTTGCTACAGCCGAAGAAGCGGAGTTGGGGCGGCGTATCAAGCGTGATGATAAAGCTGCATTGGCTAAATTGATAAAATCAAATTTACGATTTGTCGTGAGTGTCGCTCGTACCTATGAACATCAGGGGTTGCCCCTTGCAGATTTGATTAATGAAGGTAATCTGGGGCTTATCAAGGCTGCATATAAATTTGACGACACCAAGAATTTCCGTTTTATCTCCTATGCAGTATGGTGGATCAGGCAGTCGATTTTAAAAGCTCTCGCCGATCATTCGCGCGCGGTAAAACTGCCGGTCAATAAAGTGGGACAGATACAGAATGTCGACCGGGAACGCACCCGACTGCAGCAGAAGCTTGGCCGTCCACCAAGCCGAAAGGAAATAGCAGAATCGCTTGGTGCAAAAGAAGATAGTGTAGCCGAAAGCTTGCGTCTTCTGGACAAGACCCTGTCGTTGAATTCTCCTGTTGCTACAAATCAGAGCCGCCAGTATATCGATTTGATCACCGACAATGAATCGGAATCTCCCGATGAGGTGATCGAGCGGGAATCGAAATTTGATAGAATCGCCGGTATCCTGCATGTTCTGCCCTTACGGGAGCGTGAGATTTTATGCATGTATTATGGTTTCGGCTATGATGTAACCTTTACGCTTGATGAGATCGGCAGAAAGCTGAGTCTGACCCGTGAACGGGTACGGCAGTTGCGTGATCGGGCTTTAGAACGTCTGCGGGATGAAAATGTGATTGCTGCGTTGAAAAAGACGGAAACCTGAATCGAATTTTTTATTTCTTCATTTCCTCTATCCGGCTTTTAACGTCAGTATTGGAATCCTCTCCTTCAAGGTCAAGTTTTGCCGAGAGGAAAGCGATAAGGTCTTTGAGGGTGATTATTCCCTGAAGATGACCGTTTTCATCGGTGATAATCATTCTACTCACCCCGGACTTGTGCATTCGGGCAAGTGCTTCCACAGCATCGGTGTTGGAAGTGAGTGTGTTTTCTGTGGTACAGGGATGAGCAATCTCTCCAACGGTGTGTGATCCCCACTGATCGCGTTCTACATTTTTTACATCTCGAGTGGTTATACACTTCAGTGATTCATCGCTTTGAGTGACCGGAAACATTTTGTAGTGATACCGGTAAACATAATCATGAACGAACTGATCGATGGTGGTATTTTCATTGATGGTTACGGGGTGGTCGTTCATGAAGCGCATGACCGGCTCGCCTTCGAGGGCCCGCCGCATAACCAGCCGTTGGTAGGAAACCTGTGCTGCCTGCCAGAGAAAGATTCCAAGCAGTATCCACCACATGCCGCCGATAAAGGCGCCGGCAAATATACTGAATACTCCAAGGCCGATCAGTATAAACCCGAAGACATTACCACTGTACGATGCAATCCGGGTTGCTTTACGGAGATCCTTTTTCCAGGCCCATAAGCCCGAACGTAAAACCCGGCCCCCGTCAAGGGGGAATGCTGGCAGTAAATTAAATGCTGCGAGCAGCAGATTAATACTTCCCAGATATTGAAGCACACCGTACACCGGTTGAGTAAGCAGACCGGCGCCGATAAGATTAAGAAGCAGGAGGATGACGCCGCCGATAACGATACTTGCGATCGGCCCCGCTATCGCCATCATGAATTCGGCCTTCGCACTCGGAGGTTCTTCATCCATTTCCGCTACCCCCCCGAAAACAAAAAGTGTTATCCCTTTCATCGGTAAACCAAATCGCTTGGCTACAAAGGAATGGCAGAATTCGTGGACGATAATAGAGGCAAAGAGTCCGATCGCGCCAAGCAGCCCCATTATCCAATAGGCGCCGGTAGTCAAGCCTTCATAATAATAAGGAAATACACCGGTAGCCAATGACCAGGTGATTAGAAAAGCTATGATTAACCAGCTTATATCAATTTTCACATCAAATCCGAATAGGTTAAATAATTTTTTCCGTCTGCCAAACATATGCCGCTCCAATATTTTTGTTCTCATTATATCTGTCTGCGATCTTAATAAGCGAAATGTATGCCAAGGGGGATCTGTACTATTTTAGTGGGAGTTTAATTGCTTAATGCGAAATATTTTTGTCGGATATGAAAAAGCTTTTTCAAAAATGAGAGAATGACTATGATATGAGATACAGTTGGGGCTTCACGTTTTTTCTTAATCTCTTCTGAGCGAAAAAGTAACTTGGATTAATGCGCAATAATACGGCCTTTATGTCTGGCGTAAACCTGAGCAACTTCACCGCCAAGAAGAAATATTTGAGCCGAAATGTTAATCCAGACAAGAAGCACGACCAGAGAGCCTGCGGCTCCATAGGCCGAACCGACACTGCTATGTCCAAGATACAGACTGATCAGAAATTTAGCGGCATTATAGAGTAAGGATGCGGTGATTGCTCCTACCCACACGTCCTTCCATTTGATATGGGCATCGGGAACATATTTATACAGCATGGCGAACAACACAGTCAAAACAGCGTAGGAGAGCACAAAGTCAAGTGTTTTCCAGAGAATAATAAGCTGACCGAAAGCCGGTTCCAGTTGTTCGGCCAGTGCCGAAAGAAGGGAGCTGCTGATCAGTGAGACAAGCACTAATATCCCTCCTCCCACCGCTATGATAAATGCAGTTACCCGCGCTTTAATGTAGCCGATAAAGAATTTTTCATTTGGTTGTTCAGCCTTCCAGATCTCATTTAATGAATGACGCATTTGAAAGAAGAGAGTCGAAGCGCCGATGAAAAGCGCGGCAAAACCGACCAGCATCGCCGGAATACTTTTACCGGCAAGGCTGATCTCAAAGGCAATGTTTTTCAATGCCCGCGTTCCGCGTTCCCCGGCAAGCGACTGTAGGTGAGAAATTATGGCATCTTCAGCGTTGGACTGGCCGAAGATAATACCCGCTATGGCAATGGTGATAATCAGAAGAGGGGCCAATGAGAATAGTGAATAAAAAGCCAGTGCCGCCGAAAGAAGCCATCCTTTATCGTTACCCCATTCTTTAATAACTTCTCCGATAAAGTCTTTTAAGGCTTTCAGTTTGAATAGAAGTTCACCCATTGTTGTATACTTGCTTTGGATTATCGGTTATTCATTTTTCGGGTTTTTTATTTTCCCTTGATTGCATTCACCACCTCGGAATCGCTTTCTTCGACGCTGATTTCTCCAATAACTCGGCTTCCCTTGTCTTCCACATCCTTTTTAATATCGATCGCCGACTGGCGCATAAGTCCTTTAATGAGAACAATGGGAATGGAGGCGGTTTTTTTGTTGTGCTGCAATTTGTCGACTATGTTGAAATCTTCTGTTCCCATAGCCATGAGTTCATCAAGAAAAATGAAATCGGGCCTCGATTTTATGACACGTTTGAATCCTTCCTGCGGAGTATGAGCGACAGCTACGGTGTAATTTTCTGCTCTTAAACGATGAACGTATCTTTCGCATAAAATCGTATCTTCGTGAATAATCAATACATTTTTTTTCATAATCTGTCCGATTGCAATTAAAGTTTCCTGTAGGTATAAACAGGGCCGATAAAAATGTGTTCCGACGACCAGAGTACTGAAAGTGATTAATAAATTGTACCTTTACTTCAATGCGAAAAACATGCCAGAACTCCTGTTAGTGCGGGGATATTTGTTTCATGCTCACGCATTATGCCTAAGAACTATCAGAAAAACGAATAAAAAATTTCGCATAATTGATAAAACTGTTGTCGTTTTTGAGAATAAAACTCCTGAATACTGGATATAATACCCTAGAGTCTCTGAAATAGGGGTAATGGCATTGTAGTTGCTTTTTTAGTAGGACTACGGTTTCATCTACGTCATTTCAGGGTATGTTTATTCCTTTAGAAAGAAAGTATTCTGTATGTTAACTAAATTTTTTCCATGGAAGTTTTTTCTTAAACGTCTTTCAAAAGCTCACGGTTTTATCGATCCCCTGGCTTTACTGGCAAGTTTTAATCGCTTTTCTCAACCTGCAGAGATGGTTGCACCAACAGAATTGATGCGTGCCGGAGCGGTTTTACACGCAAGGGGGTTGCTCAACAGTCAGGCAATACAACATAATCTCGACTGGGTATGGCCTTACTGGGTTTCGGAGCAGTTCAGTCCCACAAGTAGTTCATTTATTCCTCGTGCCTTTGCCATTACGCATATAAATCTTACGCACCGAAACTGGACTGCGGTAGGTATCCCCGGCATGAAACATTTACCGATTGTTGATCCCCGGGGTCTGGTAACTCCCCTGTTCGACAGCTGGTCGATCGATTGCTGGGTATTGGATAATGACGGGGATAATTTGATCCCATCACGCATGAAGAAAGTTAACCAGAAAATTCACCATACCTATCCATTGCAGGTTATCACCGAAAGCTCCCTGGGAAGCAATCGACTTCGTGTTACCACCGAAGCATGTATGGTTGACGGCATGCCGGTTTGCGTTATCCGTGCAGCTGCTCAAACCGGATCACCGGGTGTTCGGCTCATGATCTCGGTACGGCCCTATAATCCTGAAGGAATAAGTTTGCTGGAATCGATACAACCGTTAAGCACGGCAAGTGGATGGCTGCTCAACGGCAAACACCAGCTCCATTTCGATGTTCGTCCCGAGATGATGTGGTATTCCGATTATCGTCAGGGTGATGTATATCAGAAAATATGCACGGGCGTTAATGGAAAAGAGCAGCAAGCAGGGTGTAAGATTGGCATGGCCACTGCCGCCGCTCAATTCGATCTGACCTCCGATAAGGAGCGGGAGGTAGTTGTTACGGTTCCGCTGCAACAGCGCAAATCAAAAACTCCGATAGTACTTTCCCTTGATAAGGGTCAAGAAGAAAAACCATGGCGTGAGCGTCTTGAGGGTGCATGCAAAATCGAGATACCTGATAAGCATTATCAGTTTCTTTACGAAAATTCGCTTCGGACGATGTTATTACATTCCTGGGATGATATCGTTGCCGGGCCGTATACATACAAAAGATTCTGGTTTCGCGATGCGGTTTTAATTGCCCATGCCATGTATCTGTGCGGTCTTGAGAGCACGGCTGATTCTGCGCTTGCGCGCTTTCCAAAACGTCAGAATGCCCTTGGCTATTTTGTTTCACAGGAAGGTGAATGGGATGCCAACGGTCAGGTGTTATGGATTTTTGATATGGCGGGCCGTCTTGCAGGAAAAGCACCCAATGAAAATTTAAGAAAGAGCATAATATACGGCGCCGACTGGATATGCCGTAAGATTGTGAAGGGCAAAAAAGAATCGCTCCATGGAGGATTACTGCCGGCCGGTTTCAGCGCCGAGCATTTCGGGCCCAACGATTACTACTACTGGGATGATTTCTGGGCAATAGCCGGTTTACGCGGCGCGGCACGGATGATGGAGGCGCTGGGAGATTCGGAACGGGCCCGGAATTATGAAAATCAGGCCAACAGTGTCTATAAAGCGGTAATTCAAAGCCTTGCAAGAGTATCGCAGGCATCGGGAAATAACATCATGCCTGTCTCTCCGTATCGTCGTCCGGACAGTGCTTCGGTAGGGTCACTTGCCGCGGCCTATCCGCTGCAGGTATTCGCACCTGATGACAGACGAATACTCGATACCGCAGAATATTTGTATGACTTTTGTACTGTTAATAATGCACTGTTTCATGATATCAGCCATTCGGGTATTAATGCCTACCTGACGCTTCATATCGCTCAGGCATTTTTACGGACCGGAGACAGTCGCTACGCCCAATGTATGGAAACAATCGCCAGGCTGGCATCCGATACCGGGCAGTGGCCGGAAGCCATTCATCCGCAACTCGAAACCGGCTGTATGGGTGACGGCCAGCATGTGTGGGCTGCTGCCGAATGGGCAATCATGGTCCGGAATCTGTTTGTCAGAGAAGAATACGGAGAACGAAAACTCGTACTCTGTTCAGGAGTACTTCGCGACTGGGTTAAACCAGGAGCGCACTGTTCCTTCGGCCCCACGGCAACATCCTTTGGACCAGTTACCGTTCATCTCCACCGTAGTAAAGATGGTGTAGAGATCCAATGGAAAGGTGAATGGCGGGGAGTAATTCCTCAGGTAGAAGTTGCTCCAATATGGGGAACGGTTATTTCCAAGACAGCCGGATCTGCACAGGTTGACATCAAAGAGGAAGGAGTGTAAATCTTATCTCCGAACGTGGTCAAAACGATTAATATAAAGGAATAATACATGAAAATAGTAATGATGACCAATACCTATGCACCCTTTGTAGGAGGTGTGGAAAAATCGATAAAAGGATTCAGCGAAGAGTATCGCAAACACGGGCATGAAGTCCTTATCGTAGCTCCCGTTTTTGAAAATATGCCCGATCATGAAGAAAATGTAGTTCGATTACCCGCCATACAGAATTTTAACGGCACCGATTTTTCGGTTCAATTACCGATACCCGGAATTCTTGGAAAGAAACTCAATGATTTTGGGCCCGATATAATTCATTCGCACCATCCCTATCTGGTCGGGGATACCGCTTTACGGGCCGCTGCAGAGTATGCCATTCCTATTGTATTTACCTTTCACACCTACTATGAGCGTTACACTCATTATGTTCCCGGTGATTCGCCGGCCTTGCAACGCTTTGCGGCATCCCTTGCCATTGGATATGCGAATTTATGCTCTCACATAATAGCACCGTCAAGCAGCGTGCGTAAAGATCTGGCGGGAAGAGGGGTTGTTACCCCCATATCGGTAATTCCTACCGGTATCAATCTCAATCTTTTCAGTAATGGAAACGGTAATCGTTTCCGTGCGAAAGAAGGGATTGGCGCCGATAAGAAGGTGATTGGATTTGTAAGCCGGCTGGCGCCGGAAAAAAACATACATTTTCTGGGTGAAGCCGTTGCACAATATCTTGAGATGGACAGGGATGCCCATTACATTGTTGCCGGCAGCGGACCATCACGGGATGAACTTCTGGAAATATTTAGCCGGCACAAGGTGGGCGATCGGGTTCATGCGCCTGGAACACTCAAAGGCCAGCAACTTGTCGATTGCTATCATGCAATGGATATGTTTGCCTTTGCATCGCAAACCGAAACCCAGGGACTGGTACTTGCCGAGGCCATGGCCTGCGGCGTTCCGGTTGTTGCACTTGATGGTCCGGGAATTCGTGATGTAGTTGAGAATGACAGAAATGGCCTGGTTGTACATAAAAAGGAGATTGCCGTTTTTGTTGAATCGCTACAGAATTTTTTCAGGCATGACTCAGAAAAGATACATTCCATGCGGCAGGAAGCACTGGACACCGCCCGGCGTTTTACGTTGCCTGCTTGTGCCCGAAAGGCAATGCAATTGTACGAACGGCTTCTGGCGGAAAAACGATATGGAAAACGTATTGAAGGGTCCGTCTGGGACAAAAGCCGACGTCTGATTAAAGCAGAATGGGAACTGATGTCGAATATGGCCAAATCGATGCAGTCAGCGGTAAAAGGCAGCAAATCTGAATAGGCCGTTTGTGAATAAAAAGATCGATTTGGCATGATGATTGCAGCAGTATAGTTACCAATTTATAGGGTTTTCATAAATTGCAAATTGCAAAGATAATGCAATTATTATAATCCTTGCAGAAAGGAGCTACTCAATGAAAGCAGTGGTTGATCAGGATACATGTATTGGATGCGAATTATGCGCGAATACATGCCCCGAAGTGTTTGAGATGAATGATGACGGCAAAGCACAAACGGTGAAGGACGACATCCCTGAAGATCTTCAGGAGAGCGCTCAGGAAGCTGCGGATGGTTGTCCTGTTGATTGCATTTCCATTACATAAGACTCGAAAGGATGATGGTATGGCTGCAGGTACAAAATTAAAACAAAAAAATATCAGGCAACGTCGCTTAAGCAAGTCTCCCCGCTCAATGGAAAGAAATGTTGCAGAGGTGCTTGGTGAAATGGAAGCCTCTAATGGAACGCAGATGCATGTAATCCCCAAAGTCGTTTTCGAACCGAATGTGGCGACTTTGGGTCATGACGGGCATTATAATGAAGAGTTCGATTTTGATAACGAATCGGCCAATATCATTTATTCCTATGGCGGAGGTGATTAATATCTGTTCTATTACTGGGAGACAGAAGTCGAATGCGTGACAAGGAACAGGAGAGAACTGCCGAAGAGCAACCTTGGTTTCCTCCACGTGGCAAGCTGCTTTTGGCAGGATGTCGTTCCGGGGAGGTTTTTACCGAAGGTGTTTACAATGCTTATCGCCGGCTGTACGACAATGAGTTTTCTGAAGGAGAAATTGCCTACCTAAAGAATATCGATTCTTCCTTTTCCGATTCGGAGACCTATGTCCGATTGCAGCGACATGTAGGCGGGTGTGATGTGTTTCTTTTTCAGTCTTTGAAAAATCCCACGGATGGTTCCGATATTAATGACAATTACTGTGCCCTGCTCATTGCTGCCCGTGCTTTTCGGGAACATGGAGCAAGGCATGTCACAGCAGTGCTTCCTTATCTTGCCTATTCCCGGCAGGATAAACCAACCAGATTTAAACGCGAGCCCACAACCGCCGCGCTCATGGCGAATCTTGCCCAGAGGGCGGGAATCGATCGGGTGGTCACCTGGCATCCTCACAGTAGACAAATACATGGTTTCTATGGTAACACACCGGTCAATGAGCTCGAACCATTAACATATTTTGTCAATCAGTTCAAGGATATGAAAGGACGGGATGATGTAACGGTTGTGGCGCCGGATGCCGGTGCGGCCAAAATGGCAATCGCCATAAGTGAACGTCTGCATGTTGCTCATGCCATAGCATCAAAAAGCCGCCCGGGGCCCGAAAAAGTCGAGCATGCCGAGATTATCGGTGATTTCAGCAACAAAACAACAGCAATTATATGCGATGACATAATCAGCAGCGGACAGACAATTGAAAAAGTCGTTCAGAAACTAACCGGCGAATTAGGAATTACAAAAATCTACATATGCATTTCTCACTGTCTCTACGCTCCAAAGGCATATGAAGCTCTTGAGCGTATGCACGAACAGAACGGGATGCAGTGCTGTATTGTTACCGACAGTATTCCACCAACAGAAAAATTTTCTTCACTGCACGGCTTTCATATTCATTCTCTTACCCATACTTTCGCCCGGGTAATTCATAACATCCACCGCGAAATTTCGGTAAGTAAGGCCTTTTTTCTTTAAACTGGTCACTTCGGTACATGTTTCATTATCGAATGATTATGTCGGCTATCACCGGCGCGTGATCTGAAACTTTTCGTATAAATGAATCGCGGGGAACGGTAATACTTTTGACTTCCACTCCTTTACTCACAAAGAGATAATCAAGACACGTAAGTCCCATCCAGGTACGATTCTTTCCCGAATAGGATGCCGTGTGGGCATCCCGAAAAACCTGTGTGATCATCCGGTATGTTTTGGATCGGGGTACCATGTTGAAATCCCCACATACCACACAGGCATCGAGTTCCCCGATTTTCTGATCGAAAAGCAAATACTCACACTGCTGGTGGCGTTCGGCAGGATAAAAGCTCATGTGGGTTGCGACAACCGACAATTCTTTTCCTCCATGGTTGAGCTTTATATAAAGGGCGCTCCTCGGTTCGGTTTTATGCCATCCGGGAAGAGATATTGTGCGGACTTTTTTGGTTGGGCGTTTGCTGAGGACAGCATTGCCGTAAACGCCATCCTCAAACACATTTGCGGGATGAAAATGAAATTTCATATCCAGAAGTCGTGCTATGGTATCGGCCTGATCGACATTACCCGTATAGTTACGATTACATTCGAGTTCCTGCAGAGTGACGATATCCGGGTTATACCGGGCAATGACACGTGCGACCCGTTCGGGTGATACGGTGCCGTCAATACCGATACAGCTGTGGATGTTGTAAGTCATTATACGCAAGTGTGAATCAGTTGCCGAGACTGCGTCTTTTTTACGAATAAGCGGTGCACGGCCAAGATGCTGCAATGCCGCTTTTCGTATGTCAAGGGGTCGGAGATAGGAGCGCCCGGTAATTTCATTAAAGGGTACAGAGGCTGGTGTACAGCAAAAACCATGGGTCTCTTCGGTACCCAGTCCTGCATGTGCACCGTTTTCGTGAGGAAAGCTGATTGCCTGGGAATGGGGTTGCCAGCCGCACATAATCAGATCTCCGGCATTTGGATGGTGAACGAGTTGTATCAGATCATATTTAATCTCATCTTTGAAAGGATGATCCTGGCCGATAACACGATCGATATCCTTTGGCAATTGCCATTCACCGGTGCTGTTCAGAGCCGTGATTCTGTTGCTGTTTTTCCCTTGCAGAACAAGCGGGATGGCTGCATGGTCGATTAATGCGTGTGCAAAGTTTTTGATTGCAGTCTGATCGATTTCCTTTTCAAAATAGATATGCATTAAAGGTCCCAGTCCGGCCATCTCCAATGCATTGCTGTTGTGCCCCGAAATTGCCGTTACATTCTGCTGTTCGGTTCCGGGATACAAAAGAACAGTCCTTTTTCGCATGATACTCTGAAAAGGGTTATGGGAAAAGTCGGCACCGAAACCGGCTATTGCCGCTGCATCCCGGACAGATTCCAATATATTTCGATTGTGGAGTTTTCCATAGGGTATGGTATCCTCCTGACCATGATCCGAATAGATCCAGACATCATATTCTCTTTTTGACGATGCGTGTGCTTTATGCCAGATTGCACCTATCGATGCATCGATGCCCTGTAATGTCCAGTGGGCAAAAGATGATGATGGGCCTCGTCGGTGAGATTGCTCATCGTAGCCGGGGAAATTGGCATGAATAATCGGAATGCCCCGGGAAATGTCGCTCATTACATGAGCCTTTACAAATTCACGAAGAATGCCACAAATGGCGATTCGAGGGGGAATGAATGAAAGTTCCTTTACAAAACTGTGGCGGGTCAGCACTCCACGAAGAAAATCCATCACTGCCAGAGCGGTCTCAATTACGGTTAGAACGGCAGCCCGGGCGAAAGCGGCGACATACAAAACCATGCTGTAAGGTGAGCGGAACATTCCCGGGATTGAATTTATGAATTCTTTTGGCCCCTGATGAAATGAACTCAGACAAAAATGACTCACCCGTGCACTTCCGGTATAAACATCAGCATAAGAACTCCCGTCACTGAGCAACGGTTCGCCTTTCCGGGCAATATTTTCTTCGACCGCGGTCGCTGTTTTACGGGTGAACATTGACGTTATATGCTTCTTTTCCCTGTCTTTGAATCCAAAGGAGGGGACCGATGTTTTCACGCCATAAAAAAGCTCGCCCTGGACTGAGGGGGTACTTGAAGGAAGACCGGAATAATGAGAATAGAGGTGATAGTCCTCGCGGTTAAGCAGTCTGCTGATAAAGGGCATCCGTTTGTTTTGCAGAGCCCGTTCAAACTGGCTTTTCGAAAGACCGTCAACCTGGATGAGTATCAATCCCGGCGGGTTTCTACGTCCGGCCGGAGAACGGCGTTTGAGAAGACGCCGGAGCCACTTGAAATGGAATAAGAGAGTGTTTATTTTTCCGTGCATTATTTTTTCGTTTTTAATTATCGCATACTTCAAAGCTTTATGAAAATACGGATATATATAGGTTATATTCCTGTTTTTGCAATCCTTAATAAACATCAATAATTGTACCAATCTCAAGAGAACTGCGCCGTTTGTTGTTAATGACCCGGTTAGTATGGTAATGCATACAAAAATCAGTGAAAATGATTTTGCAGATGCGAAATAAGTTTGTCAAAACCGGGAATTTTGCCGGATTATTATTGTTTTTCTGTAATACAATGAATTTGCCTGAGCGCATCGATTTTATGGCATAGTCTTTGCGGTCTTAAATCGGTATAGTTTTTTCACCTTTTGCAGCGGGATACACAGAAATTTTGCTTGAGTTTGCCACACTAAACCGGAGAAACATTATGGATCACGAGGCAATGCTGTATGAAAAACAAGACGGCTCGCTAACCCAATGTTTTCTGTGTGCCCACAATTGCCTGATCAAACCGGGGAAGTATGGTTTCTGCGAGATGCGTCAGAATATTTCCGGTGATTTGATTACCTATGCCTATGGTGAGGTAATTGCACGGGATATCGACCCGATAGAAAAGAAAACGATGTATCATTTTCTTCCTGCAACAAAAACAGCATCGATTGCTGCGCAGGGAAACAATTTCAAGTGTACCTATTGTCAAAGCCTTGAGTCTTCTTTGCATGGGGAGCACAATGGTGAAATTGCCGGCACTCCGTTAACTCCTGAGGCCGTTGTACGGCATGCGAAAAGAAATGGTTGTAAAAGCATTACCTACACATATACCGAACCCACAATATTTTTTGAATATGCTTTTGATATTGCTCGAATGGCATCACGGCGGAATCTGAAGAACATTTTTGTGACCAACGGGTACATGACCACTCCGGCGCTTGATACAATTGCTCCGTTTCTCGATGCTTGTAATGTGGATTTGAAATCTTTCAGGGATGATTTTTATCGCAAGGTGTGTAGTGCCAAGCTGCAGCCTGTGCTCGATTCTATTGCGCATATGAGAAAACTCGGGTTATGGCTGGAGATATCGACGGTTATAATTCCGGAACAGAATGATAGTGAAGAAGAAATCAAGGACATTGCGAGATTCATTGCCGGCATATCGGAGGATATTCCGTGGCATGTCAACCGGTTTTATCCCGATTATAATGCGATGGATGTTCAGCCGACTTCACTGCATGCACTCGAACGTGCACAGCAGATCGGGAGAGAAGCCGGGCTCAAGTATGTCTATATCGGTAATGCACTGGTAGCATCAAATACCTTATGTCCCAACTGTAACACACTGCTTATTAAGCGGGAAGGCGATACCGTTGTGGAAAACAACATCCATAATTCATCGTGTCCTTCGTGTAACCATGAAATAGCCGGAGTCTGGGGACAGGAAATAGCAGTTCACCAGCCGGTGGGATCGAATGCAACCGAATAGTAAAGGGGAACCCGAACTGTGAATGTAAAGTCAATGAAACTGGCTTCTTTAAAAAAATTTATTGGGCAGCTTCAAGATTTTTATATAATGACTTTTTATTCGATTGCCGGAATATTCAAACGCCCTTCCTATATTTTCGAAACATTATTGCATATGGATAATGCAGGAACAGGATCGATTTTCATTGTCGTGATCATTTCTGCATTTATCGGCATGGCGCTTTCATTACAGATTATCACCGAATTATCGGTTATGGGGCTGAAAATGTATACCGGTCAGGTTGTCGGTACGGCAATAATCAGTGAAATCGGCCCGGTTATTATCGCTATTGTGTATGCAGGAAGAGTTGGGGCGGGAATTGCCTCGGAGCTGGGTTCGATGCGGTTAAATCAGCAGGTTGATGCGTTACGGGTATATGGCGTTGATCCGCTGAAGAAACTGGTGGTTCCCCGGGTAATAAGCGGCGTAATTATTCTTCCTGCCTTGACTTTTATCGGTGATATAACCTCCCTGATCGGCGGCGCCTATGTTGCAGTATTTATGAGCGATCAGAGCCCGGTTGTGTACTGGAATCAGATTATCGTAACACTTCACCCACGATGGATACTGCCGGGTGCAATTAAGCCGGCGGTTTTTGGATTATGTATTTCGCTTATCTCCTGCTATACCGGCATTACAACAACAGGAGGAGCAACCGGATTACAACGGGCGACTACTCGTGCTTTTGTTAATTCGGTAATCGTAATTATTCTTCTCGATTTTGTCATCACCAAACTGATTCTTTATTTGTTGGGAAGTATTTGATGATAGTTTTTGACAAAGTAGTTTTCGCTCGCGGTAATCGTACAATACTGGATGGGGTGAGTTTTTCAATTGCCTTTGATGAACGGGTGGCTGTTCTTGGAGGCAGTGGGGAAGGAAAAACCACGATACTCAGCCTGATAATTGGGCTTCAAAGGCCGGACAGCGGCATTATTCGTATTGGTAACGATATATTAAACGATAAAAGCGAGGAAGAATTGCAGAAGATACGGCGGAGCTTTGCAGTTGTTTTTCAGCAGGGCGCCTTATTCGATTCAATGACGGTTGGGGATAATATCGCGTTCCCTTTGCGGGAGGCAGGGATGAACGATCCTGTCAAACTGGAAGAAAAAGTGAGAAAGCTGCTTGGGACGGTGGGTGTTGAACATGCGATCGAGTACATGCCCGAAGAGTTGAGCGGAGGAATGCGGCGCCGCGTGTCGATAGCCAGAGCACTGGCTACCGAGCGATCAAAAATGTTTCTCTATGATGAACCGACTGCAGATCTCGATCCGGTGAATGCTGAAATTATCAGGAATATCATCAATGATCTTTCTTCCCATGGGAGAGGTTTTATTATTGTAACGCACAGTGTGTCTGATGCTCTGTTGACTGCACAACGGTTTCTTTTTTTAGAAAAGGGATCGATTGTTGTTGACGGCAATGAAAGCAGTCTGAAAAATGTACAGAAGGAGTCGGTAAAAAAGTTTGTCGAACAGGCGCTTAAATACTAAACCGGGAAAGACTACTATGGCACAAACAGAACGAAATCTCTTTGATCGTCGAAAAATTATTGCATGGTCGGCCCTTAAAGTAGGGATAATCATCAGTCTCGGCATTTTGATCTTTTTTTCGGCAGTGTTTTTTTCCGGTGTTGCAAGCAGGTTGTTTACGCCACGGGATGAAATTTCGGCACTGTTCGAGAATGCCAGCGGCCTTCGTCCGGGATCTCCGGTGTGGCTCCTGGGCGTTGAAATCGGCACCGTCGAAAATATCAAATTCAGTAACGGACAGACACTGATTACATTTTCTGTCAACCGTAATGCGTTCAACTATATTCACGCAAATGCAGAGGCCTATATCCGGACTATCGGTATTCTGGGCGACAAATATGTGGAAATCAACCCGGGGAGCAGGGAAGCCCCTCTTGTGGATCCAGGGCAGAGAATCGAGGGGAAAGAGGCTGTTGAGTTTGAAGATATTCTTCAGACAAGTACCCAGTCGATTGCAGAAGTGCAGAGCTTTTTATCCCGTCTCGACAGTATCGTGGCATATATTGAAAAGGGAGAAGGAAGCATTGCAAAACTGATTAGAAATCCTGAATTCTATCAGGAACTCTATAGTACCGTAAACAGCCTCTCCAGCATTCTGGGGAATGTTCAGGAATCCGAAGGAACATTCAAAAAGCTTGTTGAAAGTCCGGCTCTCTATAATCAGTTCCTTGCAACGACATCTTCACTGCGTAAATTCAGCCGCTCCCTAAATGATAC
This sequence comes from Chitinivibrionales bacterium, assembly GCA_014728215.1. Classification (NCBI taxonomy): domain Bacteria; kingdom Pseudomonadati; phylum Fibrobacterota; class Chitinivibrionia; order Chitinivibrionales; species Chitinivibrionales bacterium. The sequence goes on along the minus strand of WJLZ01000185.1, from coordinate 83,323 downwards.
CTCGAGTACAATTAACAGGCTGACTCAGGATCCCCAGTTGTATGCCAATGCAACCGAAGCTTTCGAACGGGTATCAATGCTTATCGGACGCATGGAAAACGGAGACGGTCTTTTTGGCCTGGGACAGACTGATACCCTGGTTCAGGATCTGAGATCTACCTTAAGAAGTATCAATGTTTTAGTAACCGATGTTCAGGAAAATCCGAAAAAATACTTTGATTTCTCGGTTTTTTAAGCTAATGTATCTTTCAACCAACTAGCAACAGGAGGAAAACGCATGGAAATCCCAGCAACTACAGGGACGACACTCCAGCCCGATACCCGTTTTGTAATTGCCGACGGCATCAAAATGCCGATCATCGGCTTCGGTACTTTTCAACTGGAGCCCGGTGAAGAAACCGAGCGTTCGGTTTTGCTGGCACTCGAACACGGCTATCGATTGATCGATACCGCCGCAATTTACAATAATGAAAAAGAGGTCGGTTCAGCAATTCGCAAAAGCGGAATCCCCCGTGAAGAGATTTTTGTGACCACCAAATTATGGAATGATGCTCATGGCCGGAATAAGGCGAAGGAAGCGTTTCAGCGGAGTCTTGACGCGCTGCAGACGTCTTATATCGATCTCTATCTGATTCACTGGCCCGAAAGCGGTGCGCTGGTTGAAACCTGGCAGTCCCTTATCGAGTTGGCAAACGGCGGCGAATGCCGTTCTATCGGTGTCAGCAATTTCGAGCAGGATCATATCAACCAGATTGTCGAGGCAACATCGGTGGTTCCATCCGTAAATCAGATTAAATTCAACGTTTATGAATATCCCAGGGAATTGACCGATTACTGTTTTGAAAATAATATTGCCGTTGAGGCCTACTCACCTATAGCCCAGGGGAAATACGGCAAAGACAGCCGTCTGGAATCTATCGCCGGCAAATATGGACGGTCGATTATCCAGGTAATGCTGCGATGGGCCTTACAAAAAGGAACAATCGTAATCCCCCGCTCTTCAAAGGAAGAACATATAAGCGAAAATATCGACTTGTTCGGTTTTGAATTGTCGGATGAAGATATAATGAAACTGGATACAATTGGGGAATCCTAAGTTGCATTCATCCCCTCTCTGGACCAGGGAGGGGAATTATTCAATTCGAAATCCGAAATTTGAAATACCAAATACTGCTGATTTTACTCAAGTTCAGTGCTGATTTTATCATATAACGACAGCACATCATCCCGTCTGCAGAGTTCGGTTCCGGGAGTCATAACAGCTGCAGCTCCCGCAGCAAGACCCATGCGGACTGAATCGGAGATGCTTTTCCCCTGTGAGAGAGCAACGGTGATTCCACCAACCATGCTGTCACCCGCCCCAACCGCGCTGCGAATCGGCACGGTCGGTGTATGCATACGCTTGACAGTCTTATCGGTTGCCAAAAAAGCGCCTCCGGCGCCGAGTGACAATACAATAACTTCGGCCGTACCCTTATCGATGAGTTCCTTCAGTGTGTCGATAATTTCCTGCTCGTGATCAAGTTCTTTTCCTGATAAGGCTCTCATTTCACGCATGTTGGGCTTTAGCAGGTACACACCCTTTCTGGCACCTTTTTTCAAAGCGGTTCCAGAGGTGTCGAGAATAAAACGGATGTTCCTCTTTTTTGCGCATAGCGCGATGTGTTCATAGAATACATCGGGAACATTGGGGGGTAAACTGCCGCTTGCAACGATATAATCCGGTGCCGGTTCGAAACCTTCGATATAATCGAGGCATTGCCGCCATTCCTGTTTGGTGAGTGACGGACCTGGTGCATTGAAACGGAACTGGTTTTCGTTGGATTTATCGTAGACTGCAAAACTCATCCGTGTCGATTTTTCTGTCGAAATATTCGAGTATTCGATTCCGCTGTTTTTGACAAGGTCTTGCAACATAGCGCCTTCATTTCCACCCGAAGGAAAAACCGCATGGACCGAACCGCCCAGTGAGATCACTACCCGGGCAACATTAATTCCCCCTCCCCCAGACTCATACCGGGGCGTTGAACAGCGGATCTTATGTTGCGCAACGACACTGTCGGCACTCATACTGATATCAATACTCGGATTCATTGTTAATGTAACAATTCTTACTTTTTGCTTTGTCATTTTGAGATAATCCTCGTTTTTATTGTTTCAATGCCTCGACTCCGGCAACGATATCGAGCAATTCTGCGGTAATCGAACTTTGCCGTTCACGATTATAGACCATATTTAATTCACCGAGTCGCTCGGAGATATATTTTTCCGCTGCCTGCATGGCAGCCAGACGGGCGGCATTTTCGGCTGCCAGTGTATTGATCAGAGCACGAATGACACCGGTGAAAATCATATTACGCAAGAGCCCCCCGTAAATGTCTTCCCACGGACCGCTTAACTGTGGCACGGCTGAGGAACCCCAGGGACGGTTTTGCAATTCCCGGACGAGTGATCTGTCGACAGGAAAAAGGGTTGCATGGTCAGACGTATGAGATCCTCCGGATACGGGACGGTTAAAATAGATTTCAACGCGGGAGATAATACTCTGTTCGCGCCATGCATCGATTGTCCCGAGAACATTATAAACACTGTCTGAAATATTCAATAAGGAACCGGGATACTCACCCGATTTTCTGATCGAAAAGCCGCTGGTACCAAGCAGACCGGTCATACGCTCCCCAAAGACAAAGCATTCGAGTCGCTGTTTTGTAAGTGCGGTTTCTTCCATTCTCTTTTCGATATAATGCAGTAGTTGTTCATCGAAAGGTCCCGCCATCGACTGTTCTGCTCCACAGATAATAAATGCCGATTTTTCTTCCCGGAGTGTCCGTGCGCCCGGAAGCAGGTGGCGGTAGTATTTGAAAACTCCCTGCAGGGCTCGCAGGATTGTATCGTAATATCGATCCACCGCTTCGGCTGCTTTTTCGTAATGATGAATATTTACTGCAGCAAGTGCTTTCATGGTACCGACAACACTTCCCATCTGTTCGGTGCCGGCAATCTGTCGTTTTAAATTGTTAAGCTGAGCCATATATTAAAATTCCGATATTCATGATTCCCCTTCGTTTTCATCGTTTTCTTCTTCTTTGGTATCTTCTATGAAATCCCCGGTCGCTTTGCGCGCTTCTTCAAGAATACGCTTTTTATCATCATCACTGAGTTTTTCTCCGCTTGTGATTTTTCCGGAAAGGTCATCGAATTTTTCCCGGGCAATCTCCCTTATACGCTTTTTGGCATCACCGACTTTGTCCAGAGGTACCGGATCGAACACACCTTCGGAGGTTGAGAGGAGCACCGCTATCTGTTCGACAACAGGGACCGGATCATACTGTGACTGCTTGAAAATTTCTCTTACGCGTCTACCCCGTTCAAGCGCCTTTTTGGTCTCTTCATCGAGCCTGGTGCCGAACCGGGAAAATGCTTCCAGTTCTTCGAACTGTGAATATTGGAGTCGCAGGTCTGAGGCGACGGCCCGATAGGCGGGAAGCTGAGTTTTGCCACCCACCCGGGAAACAGACTTTCCAACATCAACGGCGGGTAATACTCCCTGCTGAAACATTGATGGATTAACATATATCTGTCCATCAGTAATCGAGATAAGATTTGTCGGTATATAGGCCGAGACATTCTGGGCTTGCGTTTCGACAATCGGTAAGGCGGTGAGTGATCCTCCGCCGGCATCCTCACGCAGGTGGGTTGCCCGTTCAAGCAGACGGGAATGGATATAAAAGATATCACCCGGATAGGCTTCCCGTGCAGGGGGGCGGCGGAGAAGGAGCGATATCTCCCGGTATGCCCGCGCATGTTTGGTAAGGTCGTCATAGACAACCAGTGCATCTTTGCCCTGTTCCATGAAATGTTCCCCGATTGCGGTTGCCGCATAGGGCGCCAGAAAACGCAAACCGGGAGCATCTTCTTCGGTAACCGCAACGACTGTGGTATACTCAAAGGCGCCATAATCCTGTAAATCGCGTATAATCCGGGCTATGGCAGACAACCGTTGCCCGATTGCGCAATAAATGCAGATCATGTCTTTGTTTTTCTGGTTGATAATTGTGTCCAGAGCAATTGCAGTTTTACCGGTTTGGCGGTCTCCCAGAATCAGTTCGCGCTGCCCCCGTCCCACAGGAATGAGTGCATCGACAACCTGGATTCCGGTTTGCACGGGAACCGTAACCGGACTCCGGTCCATGATCGGCGGTGCTATTTTTTCGACCGGTCGCCGTTTACTTGTGCGGATTGCTCCTTTCGTATCACGGGGCCTTCCGATGGGATCCATAACCCGGGATATAACACCATTTCCTACGCCGATATCAACTGTCCGCCCGGTGCCGTAGGCATACTCCCCGGCACGGACTGCCGTGCCTTTATCGAGAATAACAACCGATACTCCCTCCGCGTCGAGATTGAAGGCCATACCGGTAATACCGGATTCAAATTCGACCAGTTCCTGATGCTGAATGCCTGGAAGACCCGACAAACGTGCAATACCCGCGCTTATCGATTCAATTTGTCCATACTCCCGGGCTTTCGGCACAAAAGAAAAGTCCGAAAGGCTTCCGGTGATATTCTGCATCGACGATGTTAATCGGTCGATTGTCTTTTCCGGTGCTGCAGTACCCTCAGGTTCTGTCGTGACTGGCGATCGTGGTGTCATTCTCTGTTTCCTCATTGATATTTTCGTTGCCACCGGTCCGGCTTACCGAACCACTCAAGTGTTCCTGAAATTCACGAATATATTCGTCGATACTCCATCCGATTTTTTTGCCGTCACTGCGTATTTCAATACCGAGCTTTATATGTTCATCGGTGGTAAATGAGAGTGATGGTTTGTTTTCGGTGATCGCTCGAATGGCTTCTTCAATTTCGGATTTTTCTTTTTTCGATAATGGATGGGAGGACACAATGTTAATTGGGCCATCGGCTGATTCTAAAAATTCTTTGACCGTTGTATCTTTACTCTGTGTCATACGGTTTACAAAAGCATGCATAACTCCCTTCTGCATGTCTTCACCGCCAAGGGCGGTCACCATCTTTGCGCTGAGTTCAAACAGCATTTCCCGTGCTTGCCCGGTTACCTGGTCCAGCGACTGTTCCCATTCACTCTGAAAGTCCTGTATCCATTGCTTTTTCTGACGTTCGGCTTCTTCACGGGCCTTTTGTGTCATTTCCTCACCTTTTTTGGAGGCATCCTCTTTTGCGGATGTCAATAAATCCGATTGTTTTTTCTCAAATTCCTTCATTTTTGTCTCATATTCCTGTTTAAGCTTTTCTGCCTCTTGGTTTTTTCTTCGAGACTCATCGATTTGCTGGTTGATTTTTTCTTCTCTGGTTTTCATGGCCTTTACGATACGACGAAAGAGGACAAAATAGAGAACTGCTGCAAGAATGAGAAAATTGATTATCTGCGCAACAATCGTAACGATATCAATTTCCATTTTTTATCCTCCTGCCTGCTGGATAACATAGTTCCAGAATGGATTGGCAAACAAAATGATGATAGCGACCACCAGACAGTAGATGGCGGTTGATTCCACCATTGCCATTCCGACGAACAGCGTTCTGACAATCGTGTTTGATTCATCGGGTTGTTGTGCAATGGCCGCCAGGGCGCGGGCCAGTCCGAGACCTTCACCAATAGCAGGTCCGATAGCGCCAAGGCCCATCGCCAGACCGGCGCTCAATATCGAACATGCTGCAACAATAGAAACAGAATCCATAATTTTCAGCTCCTTTCGCAGGGTTATGAAGGCATGGTCTGGATACCCATGCCACATTGATTTTGCTTATTTCTATTTATATATTCATTATTCTGCAAAAAAACGCTCCCGCACCTATAGTGCTCAACTCAACCTTATGTGCCGTGGCTTTCCAGGCCATGGCGGTAATCAGGTGATACCAGAAAAATCTATTCATTTTCCTTGCGTTCACCTTTACCTTTTTGCGTTGTCTTCTTCTGTACCCGTGTTCCCGATGCAATGTATACTGCTGCCAGTACGGCAAATATATAGGCATGAATCTGACCAATCAGAAGGCTGAACAGATTCATGACAGCGGGAAGGAAAAAGGGAACAATCGAAATAAGAATTGCGCCGATAAGCATGCCGCTCATTACGTTTCCGAACAAACGGACAGCAAGAGCGAGAGTCCGTGACAGTTCGGAGATGATATTGAAAGGCAGCATGAAAACGACCGGCTCGATGTAATGTTTCAGATATTGCAGAAGACCGGATTCGGCTATGCCGTATGCCGGAACGGCAACAAAAACACACAAGGCCAGTGCTGCGGTGGTATTCAACGATCCTGTAGGCGGATAATAACCGGGAATAAAAATCAAAAAATTCGACAGCGAAATAAAGAGAAACAATGTTCCTAAAAAGGGCAGATATTTCTCGGGTTTTTGCTGGGTAATATCATGTATCTGATCCCGGATAATTTTAACAATCACCTCAAGCATATGTTGCCATCGTGAAATATTCTTTCCGGTCGATAATCTCGAGGTGATAATCAGCGATCCGAAAATAAGCAGCGCCATGATCACCCAGGTGTAAAAAATTGTCGCACTGACAGGCCAGGAGCCGATCTTGAACATCGTAATGGTATCGGGGGTAATATTGATAGTTTCCATAATTACAGATATTTACTTTCCTTTTTAGCAAAACTGACTGCACCGTATCTTGCCATAATGAAACCGATAAGCGCTGCGATAAGGGAATACCATTTTGCCCATTGCAAAATAAAGAAAAAGGCACCGCACGCCATAAGTAACCGGCTGATGCTTCCTGCTGCGAGAGCGAGGCGCGGATGTTTTGCATGTGATATCGCATTAACATTCAACCACATCATGTAGAAATAAACACCGCCGAGTATTACACCACCTATCATGGGAACGATTGCTAGAAAAAGAAAATGTGGAATCATTGTTCTTTCCTTTCTTCTTCGATATCTTTACGTTGTCTGCTGATCCATAGCCAGGCATTCGCCAGACCGATTGCCAGCCCGATAAAAAAGAAGGTCAGAGTCCAGGATATGGTTCCTTCCGTTTGAGTATCGAGCCATATTCCAATTGCAAGACAGATTATGATAGGAATCATCACCAGCCATCCGACAACTCCGAAATAGCCGAAACCAAACCAGAGGGAATTTTTTCCTCTTTTGCGCGCCCGGAGCCGGCTTTTTTCACTTCGAGCGATCTTCTCTCTGAATCGTTCGCGCATCGACTTGTCTTCGGGCGCTTTCAAAGGATCGGTATCCGAAGCGCCGGTTTTTCTGTGCCGGGGCATTTTCGCATTTTCCCTGTTCATTTTGCTTTCTCAAATTCATAAATGCTTTGTGCCATGTCACGTTCCAAACGGGCAATGGACGTTCTGTTTTTCTGTTCCTTTTCGCTGATCGTGCGATAATGTTCATCGACAGTCGTCTGGAGAGAACCCAGTTCTCCTCCCTTGACCGCATTACGCAGTGATACCCAGACATTATCTTTCTGTTTCACCAGAACACCTTCATCAGCAGCAATAAAGACATGAGAATTGTTTTCCTGTTCCAGGTCGATTATTCCCGGAACAACCAGTGTAATAAAATCGATATGATTGGGAAGGAGTGTATATCTGCCGTTATTTGTTTCAACCGTTACTTTTTTGATCTGTTTATCGTAGATGACTCCTGTCGGTATCATAATTGTCAATTTCACTTTTCAACCTCCTTTATTGTTCCTTTCATATACAGGCTCCGTTCGGAGATTTCATAGAATTCATCGTTGAGAATCCGTTCACATCCCTCCAGGGTATCTTCGAGATCGACCTGTTTACCCGGGGTTCCGGTAAATTGTTCTGTGGTAAAGAAAGGTTGCGTAAGAAATCGTTCGAGTCGCCGGGCGCGGTTGACCACTTTTTTGTCATCCTGTGAGAGTTCTTCCATACCGAGCATGGCGATGATATCTTTAAGATCTTCGTATTGTGCGAGTGTTTTGCGTACCTGCTGAGCAATGGTATAATGTTTTTTTCCTACAATGTGAGGTGCCAGCATTTTTGACTGGGATTGCAGGGGGTCGATTGCAGGATAGAGGCCTTCACTGGCCCGTTTTCTCGAGAGCACGACCGTGCCCGAGAGGTGGCTGAAGGTATGGACTGCTGCGGGGTCGGTGAAATCATCGGCCGGAACATAGACCGCCTGGACCGAGGTTATTGCCGCAGCCTGGGTGCTGCAGATCCTCTCTTCAAGTTCGGCCAGTTCGGATGCCATGGTTGGTTGATATCCCACCCGGGAGGGCAGTCGTCCAAGTAACCCCGAAACTTCAGAACCGGCCTGAACAAAACGGAATATGTTGTCTGCCAGAAAGAGAACATCTTGATGCCGGTCGTCACGGAAATATTCCGCCATTGTCAGAGCACTGTGAGGAACACGGAACCGGGCGCCCGGCTGTTCGTTCATCTGTCCGAAAACCAAAACTGTTTTGTCGAGCACGCCGACATCCTGGATCTCCTGATACAATTCCTGGCCTTCACGGGAGCGTTCGCCGATCCCGCAGAAAATTCCCACCCCTTTGTGGGCGCCTGCCATATTATGGATCATTTCCATGATAAGAACGGTCTTTCCAACGCCTGCACCGCCGAAAAGACCGGCCTTGCCGCCCCGTTCGAGGGGAGCGAGAAGGTCGATTATTTTTATGCCGGTCTGCAAAACCTCGGTTCGGGTTTCCTGACGGGAAAGAGGAGGTGGAGAACGATAGATTCCCCGCCGCTCGATATCATGCAGCGGTTCTTTCTTATCGATCACTTCACCGAATACATTGAACATCCTGCCCAGCGTTGCTTCACCAACCGGGACCTCGATAGAACGCCGTGAGCTTTCGACACGATCCCCCCGCGCAAGACCTTCAGTGGAGTTAAGGGCAATGGCCTGGACCGTTGCAGAACCGGTCAAAGCACTCACCTCTAAATTGACATCCTTGCATTTCATCAGATCGTTAACTTTAGGAACCTCGTCTTCAAATACAACTTCGACAACACTCCCTTTGACCGAGTGGATTTTTCCAATTAAGGTAATAGTTGTGTTTTCGGTTCGTTTCATTGTTTTCGCATTCTATGACATAACCCTGAGCGGGAAAAGGTAGCGCACGATAATCGCAAATATCAGGAAAGCAATAAAAACCCAGATCATCCCATTAACAATAATGCGTTCTTCCCGGCGGATTTCCGCCTCCTGGGTCGCTTCCCGCTTCGTACGTGGCCGGAACCATGGACGGGAAAAGGCGCCGATAAGCAAGGCAACCATCAGCGCAAAAAAGAGAAATGGAAATATCTGGACTCCCCATATATAGGGCCCGAATGGTGTCAGCCAGAGCCCGCCAGCCCAGGTGAGAAGAAAAATGATGATAAAAAGAAATAACATCTCTCTTCCCGGGCCAAGACGAAAAGCAAAGCTGAAAAGTGCAGTAAAGAAGGCTGCAAAGAAAAGGGCTGTCAACATTTCGAGTAGAATCATTCGCCAGCTCCTCTATATCCCGATATCACATAAATATTTAGTTCGATAATTATTCATTTACCCCATGCCGTTCAGGTACATTCTCCCAGTATTTGGGTCTTCCGTAATAGTCGTACAATCTTTTTTCATACACCCGGTTTATCGGCTCATCAGGTTTGTATTCCGGACTGTCTTTGATCTGTTCCCGAGTAAGGTCAATACATATTTTCTTATTCTTCCAGTCAATATTGTCGATCCATTCGGTGGAAATGAGTACCTTTTTTGCCGGGCGCCAGTTTGCCGTATCAACCACAACGTAGCGTGCACGCCAGAGTTCATCATCTACAATACAATCATCACAATGACCGATCTCGCCGTCTTCGGCTTGAATATGATATCCATGGAGTTCGTTATAACTCCGCAGATGAGACTCTTCTTCGGAGACCTCGGTTTTGTCTTTCTTTTCCAGGTTTTCTTCAACCGGCCATCCATAGTAAAATCTCAGATCGTGTTCGTGTTGACGGGAGATCGGGAGGGCGTGGGAAATATCGGGACTCTGCTTGATTTTATCTTTTGTTAAATTCACCGTAACGGCGATTACTTCTACGCCGGTTATGTCCTGCGGAGCGATTAAAACTTTCCGTCCTGAAATCAACGTGCCGGTATCTACCACCAGGTAATCATATTTCCAGGTCTGATCGTTAAAATAGCAATCAATAGCCCGGCCTATACCGCCGTCTTTGGCATTAACCAACAGGGACAGAATGTGGTTGGTACTGAGTAACATAGAACCTCCCTCGGGTAAACTCGAAACAATATGGTAATGAATTTTAAACTCGAAATTCGACATTTGAAAAATCATTGTGGTAGAAGAAATAGCAAATACCACGCCAATTGAGGTTTGCTCAGGGCATGATGGGCTTATGGAGTATGAATTCTCATTTTTGACAAAAGGCTTCTCATTTTCTGGAAAATTTTAATTCAATCTTGAGAGAAGGGGATGCGGTAACGGCAGTTCCGGGCTGGTATGGTGTTTGCGTTATTTTCCGTGATACTACGGGAGTTATAACAACGTATAAAGGAAATGTGATTATGCCGGTAATGACATTCAGCGCCGATGATGTATTAGGGAGGGCCATTGAAGTTGAGAACAAGGCCTGTGCATTTTATCGCAGTGCAGCCGAAAATGTTGAAAATGAAGAAATGCAGGGGCTGTTTGGGTATTTGAGTGATATGGAAAAAGAGCATAGCCGGATATTCAGAGAATTGCGGGAAGGGCTTTCGGAAGATGAGAAGAAAGTACAGCCCCTGGATCCGGGTAATGAGATGTTTTATTATCTTGAAGGCATGCAGGACCTTCACGCATGGGAAAGCAAAATCGCCGAACGTTTTGGCATAAAAACACCAGAAAATGCCAAAGATATTCTGCAGATCGCCCTGAATGCGGAGAAGGAGACTGTCTATTTTTACACATTTCTTAAAGATTATGTGCCCGAAGGACAGGGGCGAACAAAAGTTGAAACGATTATCCGTGAAGAAATGCGGCACGCAGGTATTCTTCAAAAGAATCTGAAAGCGATGAAGTAAAATGATTTCTCTGGTATCTTCACTATAAAGGCCCCCACTATATGAATAACACTCAGGCAAAAACCGTTGAGTCGATATGCCGTACCTTCCATAACGATCCGATTCGCTTGATGGATATTCTTCATGATGTGCAATCGTTGGAAGGATACATTTCTCCCGAAGCGATCGATAAGATTGCTCGCTGCCTTTCGGTTCCCCGTGTGCTGGTTGAAAGTCCGGCCACGTTTTACGCATTTTTTTCAACTGTTCCCCAAGGGGAAGTAATAATCCGTCTGTGCGATGATATTATCGATGAGCTGTCGGGCGGTGATGAAGTAACAAGGCGGTTTACGGAAATGCTTGGTATCGGCCTCGGAGAAACCAGCGCCGACAGAATGTTCTCACTTCATCGGACGCCCTCGATCGGTATGTCCGACCAGGCTCCGGCTGTATTGATTAACGATACCATCGTCACCAACCTTTCCAAAGAAAAGGTGCCGTCGATAATAAGAGCCCTGCGTCATCATAGAGATCCTGCGCAATTGGTGGATACGTATGGCGACGGTAACAATGGTCATCCCCTGGTAAAGGCGATGGTTACAAACAATATCCGGCTCCGGGACAAGGTCCTTCTGGTCGACCGTGAGCCGGGGGCATCTTTACGAAAGGCGTTGCAGCAATCGCCCGATGATATAATCAAGGCGATGAAAGAATCCCGTCTCAGAGGCCGCGGAGGCGCGGGATTTCCAACCGGGATGAAATGGGATTTCACCCGCAAAATAAAAAAGAAACGGCGGTATATTATCTGCAACGGTGATGAGGGCGAACCCGGAACATTCAAAGACCGGATCCTCCTGACCGAGTATCCCGAGGGCTTGTTTGACGGCATGACTATCGCCGCTTATGCTGTTGGTGCCCATGAAGGTATCCTTTATTTGCGAGCCGAATATAAATACCTTCATCGGTATCTCGAAGAGATTCTTGCCGCAAGGCGTAACGACGGTCTTTTAGGAGAGGATGTGGCCGGCAAAAAGGGATTTCATTTCGATATACGAATTCAAATAGGCGCAGGTGCCTATATATGCGGAGAAGAAACTTCTTTGCTCAGTTCCTGTGAAGGCCGTCGGGGCGATCCTAAAACCCGTCCGCCGTTTCCTACCCAGAGCGGGTACCGGGGATTTCCAACGGTGGTTAATAATGTCGAAACATTCAGTTGCGTTACGGCAATCATGCAGGAAGGCGCTGAATGGTTTGCATCGATCGGAAGCACCAACAGTACGGGGACCAAACTGCTCAGTATCTGCGGAGACTGCGATCAGCCCGGGGTGTACGAAATACCCTGGGGAAAAACTCTTGGAGAGATGCTTGATTTATGCGGCGCAAAAAATACCGCCGCGGTCCAGATGGGAGGAGCTGCAGGAGAGCTTGTTGGTTCCGGCGATTTTGGCCGTAGTATCGATTATCAGGACCTTCCTACCGGTGGTTCTGTTATGGTTTTCGATCAGAGCCGTGATCTTTTGCAGGTGGTGGCTAAATTCATGGAATTCTTCATCGATGAAAGCTGTGGCTATTGCACACCCTGCCGGGTCGGGAATGTGCTTTTAAAGGAGCGTCTCGATATCATACGCAAGGGGAGGGGTGTTACTGATGACCTGAAGTATCTCGAGGAGTTATGCGAAAGCGTTCGCCTGGCCAGCCGTTGTGGCCTCGGGCAGACCTCACCGAACCCGGTGTTGTCTTCCCTGCGTAATTTTCGCTCCCTCTATGAAAAGAAACTGCAGTCGGCCCGTGGACCGCGTATGCCATCCTTTGATATTCGCAGTGAACTCAGTGAAGCCGAGATGCTGGCTGGGAGAGAATCGACCATTTTCCCTTCGAGTAAGGAATACAACCAATGAAAGAAATATCATTTATCATTGACGGCCAAAAGGTGAGGGCACAGGAAGGGCAGACAGTCCTGAATGCCGCAGATGATGCCGGGATATTTATCCCCCGTTTGTGTAACCATCCCGACCTGGAACCATTCGGTGCCTGCAGGATGTGCACGGTTCTCATTAATGGAAAGCCTCAGACCGCATGTACCCATCCGGCAAGTGACGGACTGGAGATACAGAATGATACCCCCCAACTTTTTAACATACGAAAAAGCATTCTCGATATGCTCTTTATCGAAGGCAATCATTACTGCATGTTCTGCGAAAAGAGCGGGTTTTGTGAACTCCAGGCCCTTGCATACCGCTTCGGAATTACCCGGCCCAAATTTCCCTATCAGTATCCCCGTCGGACCATGGATGCCACCCATCCCGATATTTTTATCGACCATGACCGATGCATTCTTTGCGCCCGGTGCGTGCGGGCATCACGGGATGTTGATCATAAACATGTCTTTGGTTTTGTGGGCCGGGGAACGGCAAAAAAACTCGCGGTTTCATCGGCAAAGGGAGCACGGGATACCAATGTTTCGCCTGATGACAAAGCGTTGTCGGTGTGTCCGGTAGGAACACTCATGCGAAAACACGTGGGCTACAGTGTACCGATCGGTAAACGGCTGTTTGATCTCATGCCGATCGGCAGTGATATTGAAGAACATGTAGGAAAGCAAGGAAAGGAATAGCATGGCGAAACCGAAATTGAGCACCGTTTTTCTTGGCGGATGTTTTGGGTGCCACATGTCACTCCTTGACATCGATGAACGGATAATCGAGCTGGTGGATATTGTCGAAATATATAAGTCGCCTCTGGTTGACCGGAAAGTATTTGAAGAGCGGAGCGATATCGGCTTGATTGAAGGCGGCTGCGTGACCGAGGAAAATGTTGAAGTGCTCCTGGCATTGCGGGATCATTGCGATTTTCTGATTTCGGTGGGGGAGTGTGCAATTATGGGTGATATCCCCTCTCTGCGTAATACCATCCCTCTGCGGGAGTGTATCGAAGAGGCATATCTTAACACGGTATCCACGTGGAATCCGACCCACAATATCCCCAACGATCCGGAGCTGCCGCTTCTTCTCAACCGGGTTCATCCGTGTCATGATATTGTTAAAATCGATGCCGCTATTCCCGGATGTCCGCCGCGGTCGGATGCACTCTGGGAAGCATTGCAGGCATTACTCCATAATAAACCGGTACAATTGCCCTACGAGATACTGAAATATGACTAATACGACTAAAATACAGGAAACAAAAACCGACACTGATATGCGTCGCATTGTTATCGATCCGGTAACACGGGTTGAAGGGCATGGGAAAGTTACCATACTCCTTGACAATGAGGGCGCAGTAAAGCAGGCCCGGTTACATATTGTCGAATTCCGCGGCTTTGAACGATTTATTCAGGGAAGACTTCTGTGGGAAGTTCCGGTCATTGTGCAGCGGTTATGCGGTATCTGCCCGGTAAGCCATCACCTGGGCGCGGCCAAGGCAATGGATATGATCGTGGGCGCCGATGAGCTGACTCCGACAGCCGAAAAAATGCGGCGGTTGATGCACTACGGACAGATAGTCCAGTCCCATGCTACCCATTTTTTCTACCTTGCATCACCCGATTTGCTTTTCGGTTTCGATGCCCCCATGCAAAAGCGGAACGCAGGCGGGGTGGTAATGGAGCATCCGGACATGGCCCATCGTGGAGTACGGCTGCGTAAGTATGGTCAGAAGATAATCGAAACAACGGCAGGAAAACGGATCCACGGCACGGGCGCGATTCCGGGCGGGATCAATAAAAATCTCACCCCGGTGGAAAGGGACCGGCTGCTTGCAGATGCCGACCAGGCAATCAAGGATGCATGTGATGCACTTGAATTTATCAAAAAATACATGGAAAAACATCAGGATGATGCTGAAGCCTTAGGGGCATTTACCAGCAACCGTCTCTGTATTCTTGATTCGGATGGTGCGATGGATTTATATGACGGCACCTTACGGGCGGTAGATAGACAGGATAAAATCATTTTCGAAAATGAACCGGTAGTCAATTACCTTCAACATGTGGCCGAGGAAGTTCGCAATTGGACCTACATGAAATTTCCATTTATTCGGCAACTCGGTCCAAAAGAGGGGTGGTACAGTGTGGGATCGTTACCCCGAGTAACAGCCTGCGATTATATCGATACGCCCCTTGCGGAAAAAGCCCGTCGTGAAATGATCGAGGCCCTTGGCGGAAAAGCTTCGGGTTTGACAATGGCCTATCATTGGGCACGGATAATCGAGATTATTCACGGCGCCGAAAAAATTAAGTTGCTGCTCCAGGACCCCGATCTGCTGAGAAACGAACTGGTCGTGAAAGGTAAGCGAAAGGATGAAGGCATTTCGGTTATTGAAGCGCCCCGGGGGACCCTGTTCCATCACTACCGGGTCGACCGTAACGATCAGGTATCCATGGCAAACATCATCGTCTCGACCACTCAGAACAATGAGCCCATGAACAGGGCGGTGGAATATGTTGCCCGACGATATCTTCAGGGTACTGAAATAACCGAAAGCATGCTTAATCATATCGAAGCTGCTATACGGGCCTACGATCCTTGTCTTTCTTGTGCTACCCATGCCGTAGGACACATGCCTCTGTCGGTTTCACTCTGTAATGAACAGGGCGATATAATCGACCGGAAAAACAGAGCTTATTTTAACTCGCAACAATGTATCATTTAACCGAAAGGACCACAGTATGGCTATCAACGAAAAACACTGCACCCCTTGTGAAGGCGGAACACCACCGCTTAAGGAGCAGGATGAAGACAAATTGATGAATGAGATCGAAGAATGGGAACTCAACCGGGAGGGTACCCATACTCTTCAGAAAAAGTTTACCTTTGATAATTTCAAAGAGGCCATGGAATTTGTTAAAAAAGTTGCGGACCTCGCCAATGAAGAGAATCATCACCCAGACATGCATATTTCCTATAATAAGGTAATTATCGAACTTACGACCCATAAAATAGACGGTCTTTCGGAGAACGATTTTATTCTGGCGTCAAAAATAGACAACCTGCAAACGCAGCCGACAGGAGCTTCCTGAATGGTCCGCAAACGTGCCGTCAATTGTGCATGGCGCCGATAGGTGTAGGCGTCAGCATATTGTGGTGCAGGAAAAGCAGGTTAATAGTATCTCCTGTGGTAGGTGCTTTGGTACAGTACGATAGCAGGTAGACCAATATATACATGTCACGCCAAAATCGTGTGGCACCAAAATCGTGTGGCCGGTACTTCAGTGCCGGCCGGTCTTCGTATTTCATAGATAGTTCAGAAAACAACAAACGTTCAAATAACAGGAAGGGAGTGGAATCATGAAGGCTGACAAAACAAAGACGGTATCGGCGGGTGAGCGGGAAGTTGATATTGGTCTGGAGAAGGTGACATTGCATGGGAACCTTTCTGTCCCTGAAGGTGCACGGGGCATTGTGCTTTTCGCCCATGGGAGCGGCAGCAGCAGGCATAGTCCGCGAAACCGTTTTGTTGCCGGTTCCCTGGTAGAGCGCGGGATCGGAGCCCTGCTGTTCGATCTGTTGACCTCGGAGGAAGAAGTCATGGACAACATGACAGGACAACTCCGTTTTGATATAGATTTACTTGCCGACCGATTGAAAGAAACCGTTTCCTGGGTAAAAAACCAGGGGGAGCTTAAGGACCTAAATATTGGGTATTTCGGCGCCAGCACCGGAGCGGCAGCTGCTTTGATGGCCGCGGCGCAGGAACCTGAAAATGTCAAGGCGATCGTCTCCCGCGGGGGCAGGGCCGATATGCCGGCCAATTTTTTACCCCGGGTACAAGCCCCCGTCCTGCTCCTTGTTGGCGGCAATGATCCGGTCATTATCGATATGAATAAATTTGCCCTCAAAAAACTGCACTGTACCTCGCGCATGGATATTATTCCGGGCGCAACCCACCTTTTTGAAGAGCCCGGCGCGCTGGAAAAAGTGGCGGAACTTGCCGGGAAATGGTTTGACGAGTATCTGTGAGGCCGGTGTTTTTTATGCAGATTACCGGCAATTATCATGATTTATAGATGGATAGAACATTTCCAGCAAAATAATCGACATTATCGGTGAACCGTCTCCCTGTATTGCCGCTTGGGGCGGCGGAATTGGCTTTCTCCTGGAAAACAACCAAAATGTCAATCGTGGCCCCGACGCATACGTCGGGGTATCAGTGTCTTTAACCGGGCTTTATTTGGCAGGGGCCCTAACTTCCTCATCTGTTTTTCCCTGCCTCCGATTCCCGGATAACCAGCTCGTTGGTAAGGTCGACCACGCCGCGGGTATATTTTGCTGCGGTATGGGCTGCGCTGTAGGCGCTCCAGGAGTCGACTGTTCCCGAGAGGGTAACCCGGCCGCCTTCGACTTTAATTCCCACATTGGCAGGATCGATAATGCCGGTCCGCTTGAGCGCGTTCTGGATTGATTCGGCAATTTCTTCATCCAGAGGTTTGTGGCCGGGAACAACGGTCAAGTCGTTCACTACCTGCTGTACGCCCTTGACATCAAAGGCGATCTCTTCGGCCCGCAATTTTTTCCAGTAGGAATCGACCGACCCCTGAAGAACAACCTTGCCGTCTCCAACCGATACATCAACCGAATCTTTTGCAAAATTGGGATAGAGTGAGATCAGGGTGTGTATGGTTTTCTGCAGGTCTTCGCCGCTGCGCCTCGGACCGCCGTCTTCAGACAGTACATTGATCTGATTATAGACCCGTGATACTCCCGATACCCGGAGTGTATCTTCACCCGCCGCCTGTTTTACCATGTACGACGGCGCCGTGCCGGTAAGGGTGGTCCGGAAATGATCATCAACCCGAACATCAATATCAGCGCCTTCAATGCGGCCGTCCCATAAAAGTTGCTCTACTACACTTTTGCGAATGTCCTCGGCAGTCTGGGCCATAAAAAACTCCTTCTGTGAAAAAATGATCGAACCTTAAAAATAAAGATAAAGAATTTCCTGTTCATTGCTCTTCGTGCAAAAACATTGATGCAAAGAATATGCCAGCAATGTAGCTGATCGTGGGAATGTCATTTCCAGAGAAGGCTTATGCCGGCATTATCATTCATACGAACGTCGCATCCGAATTTCTTTTCTTTACGGGCAAAGAGTGTTGTCATGAAAGTGGTATCTTCCGGTTTGGGCCGCCGAAGAGAGAACCGACAGGCCTGCAGGGGGATGATATCGAGCTGGGTAATAGTCCGTGTATCTGTATCGATTGTCACGAAATACATGGCACGGAGATCATCACGGTATTTTTCATAGCCGGAGATGCCTTCATAATCGTTGATAAAATCGCCGCAGCCATAGAAAATAGGCTTGCCCTCATGCATCTCGATTGCCCTGGGGTGGTGCGATGAATGACCGTGTACGATGTCAACCTCGACTTCATCGATCAGCATGTGAGCGAAATCACGATGAGATTGAGGGATCTCATATCCCCAGTTTCCCCCGCGGTGGATTGAAAAAATCGTATAATCGCCGGGTTTTCGATACCGGTTGACCCAGGCGCGCAGATGATCGGGTTTCAATCGGGTAGACTCATCCATGAGCACTATGCCGGCACGATTGTCGGTTGCCGCCCACTGAGACAGGATACCGCTGGACATGAATCCGCAGGAGAAGAGCAATACATGATTCTCACTTTTGGGAATGGGTATTATCGCTGGCGCGAGAGCATCATTGATATTCGCGCCGGCGCCTGCGGTTTTGATTTGAGCACTGTGCAGTGAATCGAGTGTATCAGCAAGCCCTTCATACTCCCAGTCCAACACGTGGTTATTGGCCAGCGCGCAGGCGTCGATCCCGGCCGTGGTCAAACAAGGCGTGTTCCCGGGGTGCATCTTGTAATTGATACCTTTACCGGGCCAGTATTTCATCGATGTGGTAATGGCGGTTTCGAGATTGACAATCCGGATATGTGGCCGTCGTTGCTGCAGTTCATCCAGAGCTGCTCCCCATATATAGTCAAAGGAGACCGGTGCAGGTATCGGGCCGTTTGTCTTTTGTGCCAGATCACGGTAGGAACGGGAGTCTTTGATCCAGGATTCATATATTCGTGGATCGCCGGGATGGGGAAGGACCTGATCGATTCCGCGACCGGTCATGACATCACCACAGAGGAAAATCGAGAGATGGTTGCTGTGAATCATTGGAAATAGACCTTTTCTGTAAAGCGTATGCCGTCAGTTTATTAAATGTAATACGTAAATATTTTTGCAAAAAGAATGCCAAAGAAATAAAATTTGCCCCGACATATCATCTTCCCGGCACATATTTTGCTTCTTTTAACCTGAATTTGCAGATAAAATTGTAGTGTAAAGGATTATGGATTATGGATTTTATGCCGCAACTGATTGTTCTAGGAAAGACTGCCGTTGCCATGTTTTTCGGGGGCCTTATTGGATTGGAACGTGAACTGGGAGGAAAGCAGGCCGGTCTACGGACCCACATGATTATCGCCGCAGCATCGGCTTTGCTGATGGGACTGAGTGACCTTCTTGTTCATCGGTATCAGATGGCTGCGGGACTCAACGCCGTTAACACGATTGATATGGATCCCATGCGGATCATGCAGGGGTTAATCATGGGGATCAGCGTGTTTGCCGGGGGGGCAATTATCCGTGATAAAAGCACCTACACGGTAAAGGGGCTTACCAGCATGGTCAGTCTTCTTCTTTCGGGCGGTATCGGTATTGCGATAGGCGCGGGTCAGTTTATCCTGGGAGGCGGTATCGCTTTGCTGGGGATTATTGTGTTGCTCGTTTTTCACCGGTTCGAAAAGAAAATCAGAAAAGATTCGGAGATGAATGAAGAATGTGGTGAGGAGTGAATTAGTTTAAGGTTTAAAGCTAAAGGTGAGGTTGAGGGGGAAGAAAAGAGGCAACAGACCCTTCGACACGCTCAGTGTGGCGCTTCAGTTCAGGGGTTTACCGTTGCTTGAGAACTACCCTTACCGGCACTGAAGTACCGGGCACACGAGCTGAGCAGGCCGTTTGGAATATCAACAACTGGTAGCGGTTGATTGTTAATTGTTTTATGATACTGTTGTGTGTCTGATAATAGTGTGTGGCCTGAACTTCAGTTCAGGCGTTTACGCTACATTGATTTTTGAAAAATCATACCCATGGAGGCGTTTGTCATGGCAGTACCTGAAAATATCAAGCAGATATCCGAGGCGGTCTGGGAGCTGGACAGGGGGCATAAGAGCGGAATGCGGGTACCGGCTCGTATCATTGCCACCCATAAGCTTCTTGAAGCCATGGATAAAGGGGTGTTCGATCAGACTGTCAACGTAGCGACGCTTCCTGGAATTACCAAGTACTCATTTTGTATGCCTGATGGTCATTGGGGGTATGGATTTCCGATCGGTGGGGTGGCCGCGATGGACCCCTCGACCGGCGTAATTTCTCCCGGTGGGATTGGGTTTGATATCAATTGCGGCATGCGGCTGGCGGTTACCAATCTTACCTACGATGAACTTGAGCCAAAGATGAACCGTCTGGTCGACCGTCTGTACGAACGAATTCCCGCCGGGGTTGGGCGAAAAGGTCTTTTAGATATTTCGCAAAATACGTTTCGTCGAGTAATCGAACGCGGCGCCACATGGTGCGTGGAGCGCGGTATGGGACGGCCCGAGGATCTTGAGCGCACCGAAGAGAGTGGTTGCGTTGAAGGCGCGGACGCCTCCACAATAAGCGAAAGAGCAATAGAGCGGGGATATCATCAGATCGGGACCCTGGGCTCGGGGAATCACTACCTCGAGATACAGGTGGTGAGAGAAGAGAATATTTTCGATACCCAACTGGCGCGGGCGTTTGGTATTACCAAACCCAACCAGATTGTGGTGATGTTTCATTGCGGCAGTCGCGGGTTCGGTCATCAGGTGGCAACCGATTATGTTCAGAAATTTGTCAAGGCCATGGGCCCCAAATACGGCATCACGGTTATCGACCGGGACCTCGCCTGCGCACCCTTCGACTCGCAGGACGGCCGGGATTATTTTGCCGCCATGAAATGTGCAATCAATATGTCCTTTGCCAACCGTCAGGTAATTCTCCACCATGCTCGTGAGGTTTTTGCGGAGGTGCTGGGAAAAAGTGAGGAATCGCTGGGCATGGATCAGGTGTACGATGTTGCCCATAATACGGCAAAGCTCGAAACGCATACCGTTGACGGCGAACAGAAGGAACTGTTGGTGCACCGCAAAGGGGCAACCCGGGCATTCGGTCCGGGAAATCCTGAACTTCCGGAACGATATCTAAAAACCGGTCAACCGGTGATTATCGGCGGAAGCATGGAAACGGGATCCTTTCTTTTAGCCGGTACGCAAACCGGCGACTCGACGTTCTTTTCCACTGCCCACGGAAGTGGCCGGGTGATGAGCCGACGTAAGGCAAGACATCAGTTTTACGGACGGCAACTTCAGGACAGCATGCGCAGCAGGGGGATTTATATCCGGAGCGCTTCATCAAAAGGCCTGGCCGAAGAGGCAGGGGCAGCGTACAAGGATATCGATGCCGTGGTCGAGGCTGCGACCCTGGCCGGGATAAGTAAAGCTGTGGTAAAACTTGTTCCTGTGGGAAATATTAAGGGGTGAACCTGTGTCGTACCGTTATTTAGATGATATCGCCACCGCGGATATCGGTTTTGAAGCCCGCGCATCGACCCTCGAGCAGCTTGTTGTCGAATCCGGTGATGCACTCATGAATGTCATGGTCGATGAACTCACCAGTATAACCGAAAAAGAAGATCGCAGGGTCGTTATTGAAGACGAGCGTGAGGACATGCTGCTGTTTGGAGCACTGCAGGAACAGATCTTTCTCAAAGATGCCTATCAACTCCTGTTCCGTCTCCGGAATGTGCATATCATAAAAACCGGAAACAAGCTGCGGCTTGAAGCCGAAGCATACGGAGAAGAAATGGACCTTGACCGGCACGCTATGAACGTGGATGTCAAGGCGGTAACCCTCCACCGGTTTGCGGTGGAGCATACAGACAATGCATGGACGGCCACGGTGGTGCTGGATGTGTGAGGAGTGGATTAGGATAATGGATCTGACTGCCAACCGCTGACTTCTGTTAGATGAGGATGATGGATTCAAAATCCAGAGACCAGAAGAGAGAGACCTGTACTATCTCGAATTTCGAATTTTGCACCGAAAGGAGTCTTTATGTCTGTAAGTGAAGAAATCAAAAAGAATGTTTTTGATGCGCTCTATTGGGATGATACGGTGGATGCATCGAAGGTGCAGGTTGAAGCGAGTGACGGCAAGGTAAAACTGACCGGTTCGGTACCCACCTATCAAGCTCGAAAAGCGGCCTATGCGGATGCATTCAGCGTGGCCGGAGTCCATGTGGTGGACAATAATATTGATGTCAAGCCGCTTTCTCCGCCCGAAGTGCCGTCCGATGAAGAGATCAAATCCCGGATCAAAGATTTTCTCCAATGGAACGGCACTGTCGACCCCGCGGAAATAGAAATAACCGTTGACAATGGATGGGTTACCCTGCGTGGTTCGGTTACCGCCTACTGGAAGAAAATGCAGGCGGAGGATCTGGCTGCCGATGTACGGGGTGTTATCGGTATCACCAATGAACTCGCCGTGGTACCCACCGGAAACCATCTCGATAAGGCAATTTCAGACAACATTGTCAGTGCCCTTGAACGGAACCCCTCACTTGATGCAGAGTTCATCGATGTCCGCGTGGAAAACGGTGTGGTCATTCTCTCAGGGACGGTTCCTATCTGGGCCGACAAAATCGCTGCACAGCAGATTGCCAACCACACGGCTGGAGTCAGGGATGTGGTGAATCATATTGCGGTGAAATGAGGGGATAAAAAAAGCGAAGGTTAGAGAAAAGCAGCTTAACGATTAGGAGAACGATCAATATTGATGAGGAAGAAAAAAGGTAAGAAAAAGACAAAAGCTAAAGACAACGATTACGACAAATGAGAGGAAACGCTATTTTTTACCCTGAACCCTCATACACTTATCCGGCGACTTTAGGAAAACTCACGTATAGCAAGTCCCACCGGGAGACTTTCGCCGTAGATGACTTTATAGTCTTCGTTTTCGAGGGGAATGAACTGGATAACCTGCCGGACCAGTTCTTCCCGTGCCCCTGCATGGCGCATTTTGTCGGCTACAGCATTGCGCAGATCCTGGGAAACGTCGAGTTCGCGTCGGGCAGTTTTCCGGCAGGCCAGGGCGAAAAGGGTTGAGGTGTATTCCATACCCGGCTCCCGCCAGTCCCATTCTTTCATCGTGGTAAAACACTGCTCAACAAGTTCGGGAGACATCACGGCCTGTTCCCCGGCGTATAGGGGAACCCGCCCAAGAAGTCTTCCGAGCGACCAGAGATAAGGCCCCCGTAATTTGGGTCGTTTGTGCTGAACGCCTTCCATGAGAATACAAAAAAGCTCCCGTTTTTCACCAGAGGATAGATATTCGAAAGAGGCCGCCATCCGGAATGCCTCGACGGCAGCTTTAATATGGCTGGTGAGAAGCTCTTTGACATCGCGATAGAGTATTGTTTGACGGGAGGAATCGAGACCGCCACTTACCCTGCGCCACATGACATACCACTGTTCGCGGACGCTTTTAACCGAAGGGTAGTCGAGACCGAGATCATAGACTGCCCAGAACTGGTCCATCCGGAAATCATCGAGGGCAACCCCATAGCCCGGGCGGAGAAAAAAACCTGCTGCATTCAGCCACGCCGCTTCGTATTCTTCTCCCTGCTTACGACGGGCCACCGTTTCAGAGAGCGGTTTCCAGAACTCTCGGAGCCAACCGGGGCTCCACTTGTTTTTCCTGCTCCGGGTGATTTTTTCGAGCTGCTTGATTAATGAGAGGTCGAATCGGGACTCGAGCAGCTTGAAAGCCTTTTCCCTGATATCCTCAGGAAGGGGGGCTGTTGCTCGAACCGTGCGCTCTTTTGGCGCCCCGGCCCGAATATTGAATTCGAGTTTCCAGTGCTGTGAGGAAGCAATTGCCTTTGTGGCACTAACCAGGTAGACCTGCAACAGGCCAAGAGCGTTCAGACGGGTTTCGATATCCACAGGAATTGTTGGTGATCTGAGCTTGTAGGCCCGGGCATCCAGACGGGCTATGGTCTGGAGCGGTGGAAGGGGAGTAAACTCCTGCTCGTTATGTTTGATAAGCTGCCCGGTATGGTCTTTCGTCCTTTTAACCGTCGAGTGTGCTTTGAACTCGACCGGTTGATTAACCAGGAGGTGCAGGTCGAGCTTGCGAACACGTACGGGAGATTCGATATCGGTACCCAGTGGAAGGATGCACACAAGATAGGTGGCTTCCTTATCCTGTTCTGGGTTGATTTGCAGATAGTAGCCGTGGGAGGCACCTGCAGTTATGAGTCTGAATTCCCCCAGGGCAATTTCACGCCCGAAATGAGCCGCGCCTCTTGCGACTGAAAAATAGAGTTCGCTGTTTTCCAGCACTGAAGGGCGTTGCCCCTCCTGCCAATGGGCGATCTGGTCTATCAGCCGGTCACGTAAATGGAGTGGCGTTAATGTTCCCCCGTTGAATAAAACAACATCTACCGGAAGGCGGTTACTAAGAAAATCGGCAATATAATGCGTGACCGCAGGATCATGGGCATAGGGTAATCCGGCTTCCCGCAACCCGCCTTCGGGGGCCCGTGGTCGGTCGGAAATTTCACATCGAGGAAAAAAGCCTTCATTAACAATTTCGAGTATTTCGCTGCGGCTGATCACTGCCTGGCGGGTTTCTGTAAAAAGCGAGGCGCCGGGTTCGGCCACGGCCACCTTGAATTCGGCATCTTCTCTGCCCGTATCTGCCAGAGCCTGTTCTTTCAGCTCTCGGCAGCGGTTGATCAGACTTTGCCAGAAACGGTAGGATGCCGGGGCTTTCTGCTCGCTGCTGATTCTGTTCTCCATCAATTGCGCAATGGTAATATCCACGTTGTCGCCACCCAATAAGATATGTTCGCTTACTGCGGTGCGTTCTATTTTGGGCTGCTGATCTTCGGAAAAGGTAATGGAAAAGAGGCTCATATCGGTAGTCCCCCCGCCGATATCACAGACAAGGGCACGGTAGGGACGATTGCTTTTCTGGGCGCCGACTGCCTTTTGCAGTGCCTCACTGTCGGGATGTTGCTCGAGCCATGCATGGAATGCAGCCTGAGGTTCTTCTAAAAGACGGACCGTACGGGGAAAGCCGGCAAGATATGCTGCTTCAAGAGTAAGCCGCTGGGCATCCTGATCAAAGGATGCTGGCACAGTAATAATAATCTGTTGGTTATCGAACCGGTAATCGTCATTGTCCCGAGCCATGGTTTCATTCCAGACCCTCCGAAGATAACCAAGAAACAAGGCGCTTGCTTCGATCGGTGATAATTTGTCATGCTGATCGAGAGCATCGGATTGCCACGGAAGAATTCCGGCTTCCCGGTCAATTCCCATATGACAAAGCCACGATTTTGCAGAATGGACAACCCGCTCTGGACGATTCGAGGCGACCGACCGGGCGAAGACGCCCACAACTTTATCTGCGGCCTCGCTTGACGGCCCCCGTTCAAGCAACTCACCGGGTTGCGTATAGTAAGCAAAGGACGGTAGCATTGAATGACGTGCAATACGGTCGAGCGTTTCATACTGAGGTATCTCGAAAATATGGGAGCCGCTATCGGGATTGCGAAGGTCGATATATGCCATGGCACAATTACTCGTGCCAAGATCGATTCCTATTGCAAAGGTATGCTGATTTGCCATGGAAATTCCTGAGAATTCTGTATCCTTTTCTTCAACTCTTAACTCACTCTCACTCATCTCTCACACTAAACGTAAGTTCCCATTTCTTACCGGTAATGGTATGCTGCATCCAGAGGCGAAGCATGCCCAGTTCACTGAGCACGGTGTGGAGTTTGACTGGAATGGTATGCCCCGGCTCTTTTCCTTCTTCGGCAGGGATGAGCATTTCGAGGCCTGCGGTTTCTTCCAGTTCCTTTTCGGCATTCTGGATAATGGATCCAACCCGGTCTCCTGCCCGCTGCGAAGAGCTGAAAAAACGGAACATCGATGTTGTACCTGCAACGAGGCCGAATAGTCTGTCTTGGAGAATACGTTCTTCGCCTTCTTCCATGCCCAGTTCTGCAACGCAGACTGCTTTGACCGGCGGCCGATAACCGGGGATTGCGGGCATAGATGGTTCGAGTCCGATATAGTAGCTTCGTGAAACCCCGGCGCGAATTCGCACGCCTTTTCCGGTTGTTTTCAATCGGCCATATAACGCGGCCCCGCGGGCCACAGCCAGGTCCAGATCGGTTCCGGCAAGCTCCCGAATCTCTTTTTGGGGCGCCCATGAATTGATCAGATCCAAAACCCGGCGTCGCAACGGTGCGGCACGAAAAACTCCGCCGTTAAATACCGCCGCGTCGGGACAGAGCCACGATTTGTCAAGACGCTGTTTGTCGGAAATTGTCACCAGTTCACTGAGTGATTCGCTTGATTTGACACTTGCGAGGCTTGCCGTAAGAAACCGGGCCAGATGTTTGCTGATCACCGGATCGGGCTCATAGGAAAGACCGAATTCGTGAAGGCCCGTCCGTGGTAACTCCGCAGGAAGGTCATCGGCTCCAGTGAGTGGAAAAAAACCATCCAGAACAACCGATGTCAGCATATTCCGGGTAAGAGTTGTCGATGATGTTCCGGCAAAGAGATCGGAACCGCTGGAGGCGACCGCTACCTGTATTTCATCCAGATCTTCCTTTTCAAAGAGGCTTTCTTTTGCTTTCCGTGTCGAGTGTATGAGCGCTAAAAAACGGTTGCTTTCGATAGATTCGTTCTCTTCCTCCAGTTTCATCCGGAGCGCATGGGCCAGTGCAAGGTCCATATTATCACCGCCTAACAACACGTGACGGCCGACACTGATCCGTTCAAGTTCAAGATTTCCTTCGTGTTCACCAACGGCAATAAGGCTGAAATCGGTGGTTCCGCCGCCGACATCACAAATCAGAATCAATTCTCCCGGCGCTACCTGGTCACGCCATTGATTTCCGGCAACGTGGAGCCAGGAATAAAATGCCGCCTGGGGCTCTTCAAGCAAAACAGTATTCTCACCCCATCCTGCTTCAACCGCAGCCTGAGCCGTGACAGTCCGTGCGGCTTCATCGAACGATGCCGGTACGGTGAGTACGACCTGTGCAGAAGCAAGGTCTTCAGAAACGCCGAATTCGCTGCATTTCATCAGAAAAGCATTCCTTAAATGGGTGAGGAAATAACGGGAGACTTCCAGGGGAGAGAGTTTATCTTTTACCGTTTTGGAGTCCCAGGGAAGGACCGGTTTACGTGGATCGATTGTTCCCTGGCAGAGCCATGATTTTGCCGATGTTATCAGCCGGTCGGGCATCCGCGCGCCTGTTTCACGGGCAAAATTGCCGGCCAGATACTTTTCATTGCCGGTGCTCCAGGGAAGATTGATGCTGCCTTCTGTGAACTGCTTGTCCCAGGGGATATAGAGCGCTGAAGCGAACGTTGATTCTTCACTGATTCTGTCCTGACCGGATATCTGTGGAACTGGAAGGACTTGAATAGAATCGGGAAGAGCAAGGGCAAGGGCACAATTACTGGTGCCCAGATCGATCCCGATAGTATGGTCTTTTGCCATCGATCATACCTCCACTTCTGCGGGAATAATCACCGGTGAATTCGATGGCTGAGTGTTGCGGGTTCTTTGGGGAAGTTTCATTTTGCTGGCACGCCATCCACGGTGAAGAAGTGTTCCTTTATAAGGCGGTTCTTTGGGCATCGAACCGGTGATTTTGAATTCATCGGATGAATAATTTGCCGGAAGTGTAATTTCGCTTTTTTCTTTCTGCTCGGTTATATGCACTGGTTCGAATGCATTATTGATAACCTCGCGGCACCCCTGATGAACAACCCGGGCGGCTGCGTTTACCTGTTTATCGGAATAGCTGTCGATATCCTCCATCAGGAAATCAAGGAGGCGTCCTTTTTCCTGCAGCAGGGAGAGGAGCATGAGTGCGGGTTTCTGTTGTGCTGCGGCCTGGGGCGGTGCTGCCTGAAATGCCGGTTCCGGCCCCTGAGGCGGCGCGGCCGCTTGTCGTCCCCGATATATCTGAAATGCCGTGATTATAAAAGCTATTGACGCCAGAATTATAGCCGTAATTATCAGTGAAAATGCCCTGGGCGAAAGCCCGGTCCCGACCAGTGCCGCTCCGGCAAGTATCACGATTAGAATCAGTGTTACGGCAAGCAAAAAATGCAATCGGACCCAATCCGGATTCGCTTTTCTCATAATTCCCCCAGAAATAAAAACATGGCTGCAGTGAGTGCAGTGAAGAACTGTCTTGTGAAAAACTTTTCCAAAATTTGCAATTACTATGCCAGTTTTGATACGTGAAAAATTCTGAATCCCGGGCCAGGGCTTTCAACTCCTTTTCAACTTCCTTCCGAATGCGGGGACTCTGGGCACTTTCTATTAAGTGGGCCGCATCTTTATCCGGAAAAAATGGTGCTGGATCGATAAAATTAGTTATATAGATTCCGAAATGGAGATGAGGGTTATTTCGTGTATTACCGGTTGCTCCCACCAGTGCTATGGTATCGCCTCTGTGTACCTGCTGCTTTTTCCAGACAAGGCGTTTGTGGAGGTGGGCATAATAATACATGCGTTCTGTTGCGGTATCAATCAACCAGAGTTCCCGGCCCGCTAAATTGGAACTGTCCCAGCGCATCACTTCACAATCCGCAACCGCCACTACCGGGGTATTGAGGTCGGCGGGTATGTCGATACCTTCATGATGGCGTTTTCCTCCTTCACGTGATGCACCATATCCCGACGAGATATCGCGGCAATCCTTATCGGCAACCGGAAACCGGAGCCATGAGGAGCTAGAGCTTGTAGTACGGTTATATTCGGCATAAGAACCTGTATGAACAGTGTCACTTTCACATTCTCGGCTGATCGCAGTATCAAGCATTGCCAAGGAATCTGCAGCATCTGTGGTGAGCAGGTCCAGGCGATTACAACCGGTTGCTGCGGCAAGGCATAGCCACAGGCCGGAGTAAAACCTCCACCGCTGCATAAAGGCACCCTGTGTTACCGCCTTTTTCATTTTTGCAAAACCGATTTGCATATTCTGGAAAATCGGCCGACCGCTGCCGGTTTGGTTCTTAATGTTTTTATTCGACTGATTCGCCACTTATGTTAATCGCATCATAGGGGCAGTTGTCCGCAGCCTCTTTGCACTTCTGAAGTAGTGCGGGCGGGATAGTCTCCACGATCGCTTCGGCCTTTTTATCTCCCGATCGGAATCTGAAAATCTCAGGCGCAATTTTTACACAGGAACCTACTGTTTTACAGCGGGACTGATCTACTGATACTCGTATTTGTCTGTTGACTTCGATTGAGCCGGGTTTATTTCTATCGGCCATAAATAAATCTCCTTTGTTTAAAAATGATTATACTCTATTTCTTATATGATCCAATCAATCGGGAATAATAATCGATTCTGGATCCACATCCGGTTCGGGCAGCTTCAGTTGTAATGCCTGAAGATGTTCTACCATTGTTTTAAGAATAATAACATCACGATACCACCGCCGTTCGGCGGGGATAATATACCAGGGTGCAAAGGGAGTTGAACATCGATCAAAAACTTCCTCGTAGGCCTGACTATACTCATCCCATCGTGTTCGTTCGACCAGATCGTTCTTATTGAATTTCCATCGTTTGTCAGGTCGACGCAAACGACGTTCCAGACGCTGCTTTTGATATTGCTTACTTGCATGAAGATAGAATTTGATCACGATAGTTCCCTCATCCGCAAGCATCTTTTCAAAGGCATTGATGTGATCGTACCGTTTTTCGATAACATTCTCAGGCGCTAAATTCTTTACTTTTTCAACCAGCACCGACTCGTAATGTGAACGATTGAGAATGCCGATTGTTCCCCGGGCCGGAGTACGATAGTGGATACGCCATAAAAAATCATGGGCCTTTTCCCGCCTGCTGGGCTCCTTGAAACTATGTGTTCTGCAGCGTTGCGGATTCAGTTTCCCGAAACATCTGCGGATCGTACTGTCCTTGCCGCAGGCATCCATGGCTTGTAACACTACGAGTATTGCTCTGTCTCCATTGGCATAGAGCAGTTCTTCGAGTTCAACCAACTGGTTTCGGAGATCGGAACGAATCTTTTTATATGGCTTTTTCCAGGAGTCTTTACCTGCTCTTGAAGGAATCGCGGTTAAATGGGGGCCTTTAACGGCCTTTACTTTATATTGATTTGCATCGATTTTCATTGATTTATTTGTATTGTTCCGCTTTTTATTCATGCGAAAGACCCTTTCTCCCAGTGCTCGGATGAAAACGATTCACCCTTCAGAAGAGCAACGAAGGCAAGCAGGGTCGTGCGTGCATCACCAAGGGGATAGTAAAAGGCTTCCCAGTTCTCGCTGTCTTCACCGTCATGGTTGGGCATAACATGATCGAAATGATACCCAAGCTTGAGTTCTTCGTAGGCAGACCCTGCCCGCCGTTCGACTTCTTCAAGATCTTTAATAGATATTTCACCTTTGTATGCCCGCATACGTCGCAAAAGCTTTTTTCGCATTACTTCGGTAATAAATGGACCGGGATCGATGGTTTCGGTTTCATGAATAAGCTTCATTTCTTCACCGTTCAAAGGCGAAAGCATTATACTGACCTTATTGAAACGGTCCAGTGATGCATGCGTCACCAGTTTGTTGGCGATAAAGGTGTTCCCTTCATACATCATATCGCTCTGATGGAGATTTTCGCTGAGGCTTTTTACATTAAGGGCCTGCAAATCCCCGCGAACATCCTTTCCGATAAAATTATCGGCACGCAGATGCTCTTCGATTTTCTTACGCGTGCGAAAATGATAATCTTTTCCGTCAACTTCGCCGATTC
Organism: Chitinivibrionales bacterium; assembly: GCA_014728215.1. Classification (NCBI taxonomy): domain Bacteria; kingdom Pseudomonadati; phylum Fibrobacterota; class Chitinivibrionia; order Chitinivibrionales; species Chitinivibrionales bacterium. The sequence continues at coordinate 52,379 of WJLZ01000185.1, read as the reverse complement.
TGGGAAGCCGGCTGTTGTAGAGGACCACTTTATTCAATGTTTGGTCCAATTCCGGATACAGACGGGCAAGGCACCGTCGAAGCGGTGTTTTGCCTGCACATGATGGTCCTGTTAAAATAATTAGTCGTCCCACAAGCAAATCCTTTCTTAAATCCTCAAATATTTATTCTCTGGATTGCAATATTCATGCCACGCAAACAACATTTATCGTGCTATATAATATGGTATACAATCCTTTCCTCAAAATGCCGTTATTGCTGCATTTTTGATAAACCTTTGCAAGTAAAGTCATTTGGCATACAATTTGCATCTGCTTCTATACCGATTACCGGCATAAGGAAATGGACATGCATATCGATACACCGCTGCAGGATATTAATAATCACTCAAGAGAAAGGAGGATATCTGCAAATCATTTCGTATAAGCAGCGGAATTCTCAGAAGAGGAAACATTGTTAACTTTAAACAAAGGATCGAAGGTCTTATGAACAAGAAACTTTACGTGGGGAATCTTCCATTTGCAGCAGCTGAACAGGGTGTGGAGTCGCTTTTCTCGATGTACGGAAAAGTTAAATCGGTTACCATCGTCAGAGACCGGTACACTCAGAAGTCGCGCGGTTTCGGATTTGTCGAATTTGAACAGGGCGATCCGGAGAAGGCAATCAATAATTTAAATGGAACGATGATGGGAGGCAGAATCATCAGAGTAAGTGAAGCAAAGGAGAGACGAAGCGCCCAGCCGTCATTGTCATGGGCGGATTAAAAGAATAGGGGTTTATGGTGTGGGCCGACAGGACCAAGTGGTGACCGGTCGGCCTTATTTGTATTGCCGATTTATTTTACATAGCGCATTATCCATTCTTTCACCAGCACATATACCTCCTCCGAAACTTCATCCAGATTATGCGTTGCCTTTGGATAAATAACGAGCTTTTTAGGTTTATGCGCCTGTCTATGAACATAGGACGATGAAATCGGAGGCAAGATATCATCATTTTCTCCATGTATAAGAAGTAAGGCACAGTCATGAGCGACTTTGCCAACCATTCCTGTACCATAACTCTGCGTCGCAAGGGTTACCACAAGCTTTACATTAGCATTGCTCAAAGCTGTTTGTATTGCCACAGCACCACCAAAAGAATGACCAATTACACCAATACGTTCAATGCCGCGGTTTTGTAAAAATAGTACACCCGCAACCGTATCGTGAACGGCTTCATCAAGATCATGCGGATCACGGTAACGTACCCGGAGCGAACTAATCTGTTCGTAAACCAGCTTATCACACAGACGGGGATAGAGGCCCCGGGCGGGTGTATCCCAGTCTCCTCCGATACCACCGATCCACACAGCAGCATATCGAGATTTATCGGCTTCATAATATCGGCTGAGAATCGCACCTCGATGTGTCAATATCTCCACAGGACGCCATTCCTTGCCTGAAAGGGGATACTCGGTGATATTCTCTATGGTGACTGGCAGCAGATGATTAATGTGTGCATCGGTACGATGAACCATAAGCCCTCTTTATGGTGGAGCGTGTTGTTGTAGTTATTTAATATCTTTACATGTTCAATTTATCTATATTAGTTCAAATGTCAACAATTATAGATTCCTTAGTACGTTATGCAAATCCTGCGCCACATACTATGTCCATCCCACTGATACCGGTTCGGGTGCAGCATAGTATCGCACTCCCAAACGGGCATAAAAATTGCTTTTGTTAAATTCTCTACAATAACAATAAACCTGCAGAGAAAGTGAGGAGTCTATGATGCATATACTCACATTTCGCGATATATCTTTACCATTCATTCTGACAGTTCTGGTTGCGGTGATGTTTGCTCCGGATTGTTATGCTCAAAACAAGAATGACCTTCCCCGCGAAGGTTCCGTGCATTTTGGACGGAAATCTCCGCCGATCCAATGGGATGAACAGGAGATCGCTCCTTTTCGCGATGTGTTCGGGAACGTGAGTCAGGAAGTGATCCCCTCGGTGGTGTCGATCATTCCCACCCGTATCGATACCGTGCTTTACTACCGTAATCCTTTTTATCGCTTTTTTGATGATATTCCCTTTTTCGGTCCTCCCAATGGTGGAGAGCCACAGGTGCAAAAGCGGGAACGCCGTGTACAGGGACTCGGTTCGGGATTTATTATTTCGCCCGAAGGGTATATCCTGACCAATTATCATGTTGTTGCCGGAGCCAAACAGATTGAAATCCGTCTCGCCGATGAGCGGGTGTTTCCGGGAAAAATCGTGGGGACCGATTCACTTTCCGATGTTGCGGTGATTCAGATTGATGGTGATGTTCCGGATGATTTGCCCATTGTATATCTTGGCAATTCCGATAACATACAGGTCGGTGACTGGGTTGCTGCTGTGGGTAACCCGTTCAGTTTGAGTTCGACCTTTACCACCGGCGTGATTTCAGCAACAGGCCGTCAGTTGCAGAATGGCATACTATATCAGAATTTTCTGCAGACCGATGCTGCGATCAATCCCGGTAATTCCGGCGGGCCCCTCGTCAATATCTACGGTGCTGTAATCGGTGTCAACACGCTCATCTTTTCTCAAACCGGGGGATTCCTGGGAATCGGTTTTGCGATACCCATAAACATGGCGCTGCGGGTTGCACAGGATTTGATTTATAAAGGAGAAGTTGTTCGAGGATGGATCGGTGTCAGCGTCCAGCCCCTGACACCCAAATTGCGGGAAGGTATGGGGATCGAAGTCCGCGAGGGGGTGCTTATTGCCGATGTATTCGAGGATGGCCCTGCGGATAAGGCAGGAATCAGGGCTGGTGATGTTATCCTTTCCATTGCCGGCATACAGGTGCAGGATCCCAATGACCTGCTCAATGCCGTGGCAACGCTTCCGCCTGGTGAAAAAGCGCCGGTGACAATCATTCGTGACGGCAACCGAAAAGAACTTACCATTGAAATAGCCCAGCGGACTGCAGAAGCCATGGGAGAGCAGGAACAACAGGAACGGCCACTTTCTGCACGACGGCCGGGTAAGGTGGAAAATAAACTTGGTATCGGCGTAGAAAAAATAACGAGAGAAATCCGGCGACAACTGGATCTGCCGGGCGATATCGATGGTGTCGTTGTCACCCGGGTTGCCCCCGATATTGCCGATGAACGGGCTGGATTGCTGATCGGTGATGTTATCATGCGTGCCAAAGCCGGCGGGAAAAAATGGATGGATATCGAATCGCTCAGAGATTTCAACCGCTTCACCAACGGCCTCAAGGCAGGCACAACCGTGGTGCTCCAGGTTTTCAGGCAGGGTAATACACTTTTTGTTCCCTTTGAGATACGGGAAGAGTAGGGAAGGGATGAAGTGATGATAGACTGGCGACCAGTATCTGCCGGATCTGCTGCTGTTTCTGCTGCGGAATTTCACCGTCGGTGACCAGTTGACCGAGTGCCGAATAGATCACCTGCAGATCTTGTTGTATTTCACGACGGGTTTCGGGGGATTGAAGCGTGTCGGCAGTCTGCTCGAGCAGTTGTTCTGCCTGCCTTCTTATTTGTTCGAGGGTGGAGCCCGGCCCGCCGAGTCGTTTCTGAACCATTTGGCTTACTTCCCGCGCTACCGCTTCGATTGCCTTGCCTGCAGTGCTTACTGTCGCCCCCACCAGGCTGAAAGCTCCTGAAATAATTCCCACGGCAGTGGTCGCTGCCAGATAAAATGAAAAAAGACTGACCAGCCCCCACACGACCAGCCCGTTAATACCTCGGTCGAGACCCGAGGGCTCGCCCGAAAGACGTCCTGCAACCCAGCCGCCGATAAAAAGCGAAATAATGCCCGAAATAATTAGCCAGATCACCACGGCGATGGTCAATTTTCCCGGATTGGCAGGGTTTACAACGGCAAGCCCGATCGCCGCCCCTAAAAAACCAAGTAACATCTGTACACCCAGAGCAACAAAGAGCCCGGCAAAAATTCCTCCCCATGAAATTCTTCGCGGCCACCGGTCACCGGTATTGCGTGCTGTAGCCGTTTCTTGACGTTCATTCATACGAACCTCCTTTTCACTACTCAGTTAATCGACTACTTTCCTTCTACAAACAAGAAATGCGCGCAGCGATTTGGTCATCTGAATGCGCATAAGCTCAAAACCGTACTGTTCTATCCATTTCAGGTACTCATCTGCAGTCCGTTCTCTTCCTTTGGCGGCAACCAGCATATTGAGATTGGCCCGAACCACATGCCGGGGGCCGGTTTTATCGGGCTGTAAAAGATATTCTCCAATAATTAATAGCGCGCCGGGATGGGAAACATCAGCAATTTTTGTGAGAAGAAGCGAGCCTTGCTCATCGTTCCAGTCGTGAAGAATAAAGCCCAGAACATAGGCATCCGCATTATTCGGAAGAGGATCTCTGAAAAAATCGGCGGTTTTAAAATCAAGGCGGTCTTCCAGATTATTCTCTCTGAAAAGCTCCTGCGCAGTAGGAGCCACATATGTAAGATCTACGACAGTGCCTTTCAACCGGGGAAACCGTTCTGCACAAGCGATAAGAAACGAGCCGCCCGCACCTCCGATATCGACGATGGATTCAATTTCATCCAGCTCAGGCGCATTGGCGGCAAATTCTTTCCCTGCAGTATAGGTGAGGGGGTGCATACCCAGAATGAATGCCCGTATTTTATCGGGATCAGTTCCCGTGGCAGTGCCGCCATTGGTAAGAAAACGCTCTTTGAGCGAAGTACCGGCAGCGAGCGTCTCCCCGAGATGACTCCAGAGCGGATACAGATCTTCTCGCAGATGAACAAACATGTTACCGATATATCCCGGTTTTCCCTTTACCAGTATATTGGAAGCTTGCCGGTCATTATGGTACCGGCCCTCCGGATCCTTGGTAAGGATTTTCAGCGAGCAGAGAAGATCGAGTAACCGTTCCGCAGAATCGGAGGGGATAGCAACAGTATCGGCAATTTCCCCGCTTTTTTTCGGATCGCTGTCAAGCAGAGTAAATATGTCAAGATTTTCCGCAGTCAAAAGAGCCTGTGAATCCATAAAGGCCAGCGCACATTCCCAGACATCCATGCAAAACCTCCTGATCCGTATCCGTATTAGGTGAATGATATCAATTTTTGCACTCAGTCAGCGGCCTGGTTACATCGCCCTCATAATAAACCTGATAAACAAAAGATGTCGTAGCCTGATCTTCTTCTAAAGGTTCCATGAGAAGAACGACAGGGCAGTCGGTTTTAGGACTGATAGGAAAATGAATGTTTTTTCCCCTTCCCACGATTTTCTGTTTGATCGGCCGTATGCCGGGCAGGGGACGATTGTAGACATAGGCCTCTGCAATGCTTTTGGCATCCTTACGGCATATCCATTGGGCAGTTACCGGGCCGCCCTTATCGATTGTGAACTCCGCAACCAGCACCTTTTTTGTTGCATAAGGTCCGGCCATAAGGAGCGAGCCGGCATGCAGTTCGGCTGCAGTGTTTATCTGAAAATTCATGCCTCTTTCCGGTGTTGCGGACGGCGGTATCTCTCCTGGAGGGAACGTGCCGAAACGGGTATAACGCCGGCCGGTGCATAAATCTATAATGAACGTGAATCCCTGATTCAGTCGCGACTGGAAATGTCGAGAGAATACTTGTCGTATCGATTGACGGCTCCGTTTTTCAGGGGAGGCGCCGATTATCGATGCCGCGGTTCCCATGATAGACGACCATAATTCTTCGCTGTGGATATCAATATCAGCCGTAACATTGAACCCGATATCCACCGGTGCTGTGGGCGCAAAATAGGCAGTGGCAATGTTCTCCTGCTGATCGTATACCATATTGACCGTCCCGGTTGTGACCATCGTCGCCTGAAATTTGACATTTTCGTTGAGGGCAAACTCTGCTCCTGCACGCGATCTGGTGCGGGAAACCCATCGCCATCCGATGCCCGATATTTCAATATCCATATGATACGAATCGACCTGACTGATCGAACAGGACCTGATCATGAACGTGCCCACGGTCGGGGAGGCATCTCCGCTGCTTGTTGCGCCGTACTTTTCGACAAGAGTGAAAAACGTATTTTTCAGATAATCGCACCCATTGTAGGCGACCAGATCGACCGCCATCTCCCGCATGTCATCGGTTATTTCACCCGCGCCATCAGGGGTAAAGCTACTCTGGGCGCTTGCGATTTTACCACTCAATATCGATTTGCTGCTGCAGGCCGAACGCCTGCCTATACCGTCATCGGTTCCGCAGCTTGGACCAATTACCAAGGCAACGACTGCAATCAATATTTGCGTTTTCATGCAGTGATGCTCCTGCAAGTTATGTGCCAATAAAGTTTACTTGAAATACTATGTCAAGGTAGCTGCCCTGAGAGTTCTGTAGATGAGGCAGAGAACTCTCTTGCCTGAATAATATAATGGAAATTAGCGCTTTGCCGGATTGACTAAATTCTTCTCTTTCCGATCCCATAGTATGGCATATAATTTGCAACTATCAACTGCAATTGATTCGAGCTTTTTGCTTATCCATCTGGTATTTGAAAATTCGAATAAATGAACATGGGAAGATAATCAGAGTTACCGGATTCAGAGAAGGAGCAGCTATGCAGTGTGTAAAAATTCTTCTTCTAATACTCTTTGGTTTCACGATGTTTTCCTCTGATTGAAAAATGGGCTGATTTCTGAACAAACGACATGGAACAACAGGAGCAGTATGAAAACTCTCCATTCAAACAACGGCAACGAACGAATGAGTCAGCTTCTACTGGCCCAGTTGGGGGGAATTGCCCTTGATGTTGCTCTGTGGGACCACCCACAGGTAATGCGACAGCTTGCCTTTGCCGCATTCGGTCTGGGCACTCAGGTCGGCATACTCCTTCCATACGGCCGTCTGCAAGAAACCGAAGCCGACCGTCTGGGGCTTATTTTCATGGCCATGGCAGGATATGACCCGCAGGAAGCCGTTGATTTGTAGGAGAGAATGATCGAGGCGAAAGACGGAGCACATCCTCCTGAATTTCTAAGTACCCACCCAGGGGATAAACGCCGTATACGGAATCTTAAAAAGATGATTCCTGAAGCTCTTGAATATTATGATCCATGATATTTTCCCCAAACAGGAATGAACAGTATGTTGATAGAACTTCACTGTCATACCAGAAAGCATTCGGGCTGCAGCAGAATCGATCCGGTTGCGTTGATCTATCGCCTGAAAGATAAGAATATCCAGGGCGTAGTAATCACCGAACATCATTATCTCTGGAAGCCGCAGGAGCTTCATGAGCTTCGAGAACAGACCGATCTGGAACCCTATTTTCTTTTGTTTTCTGCCCAGGAAGTGAGTACCGATTTCGGTCATGTGCTCATATTCGGCGCCCGTGAATCGATTCATCAAAGAACAACTGTTGCCGATCTGCGGGCCCGTTATCCGGAAGCTGCGCTTGTGTGGGCCCATCCCTGGCGCGGCGGCGCCCACCCGTCGGATGAACGGCTTTCAAGTCGCCTCCTTGACGGCATCGAAGTGTTCAGCAGCAACCATAACGTGCGGGAAAACTGTCGCGCTCTCACCGACTGGCACCGGATAAAATTCACGGCCACTTCAGGCAGCGATGCCCATGATGAATCGGTGGTGGGGATACTCCCAACCTTTTTCGATCATCCGGTCGAAAGCATAGAAGAAATTGCCGAAGAGATACGCCACAATCGGTGTAGACCCTATTTCAAAGAAACAATTCGTTCAGGCCGGGACACTTCGGTAACAAAGGTGACTATTGGACCCAAGGGTGAGGATGAAAGACGGTACCGCCTTGTTCTTCGAAAAACCGCGGATGAAAAACATTTCAATGGGTTTCTTCACCGGGTGCAGGTGATGCAGACTATTCATGAAAACGGCTTTGACCGCGGACCTTACCGTATACCGGCGATTCTGAAAATAGACAAGAGAGAATACCTGATAATCGAGGAAGGGATGCGCGGGAAATGCATGTATTCGATGCTGTCGGCTTCATCCCGCGAATCCGGCGCGCAGGTTTACCGCCTGGCGGCTCGCTGGGCCGCGTCACTTCATAAAAAACGGCTCCATGTGGCTGGAGCTGGTCTCAGTATGAATATCGAACATGCCCGTTTTGATTCCTACATCGATAATGCCCGGCGGACGTTCAGTCCTTTCCAGAAACAGATAGCGGACCTGATTGCATATGTCAAAGAAGCGGAAGATATGCTTTTTGTCGGGTCGCCGGACCGATTCGTTCAATGTCACGGCGATTATCAACCTCACAATATCCTTGTGGGACAGGATAAGAGTCGTGATTTCAGCACCCTCTATGTTGCGGCGATAGATTTTGGAAGCTCCTACGAATTCCCACCTTCCTTTGATATTGGGTTTTTCCTTGCCCATTTCAGTTATCAGTTCAGGAATCGGCCGGATATTCTGGAATGGTACACCGATGAAGAATTCAAAAATGAATACTATGATGAATACGGCGGAATTCCCTGCGAGTCGTTCAAGCTGGAAATCGATTTGTTTCGTATCCGTGCGAATCTGAGCATTATAGATTTACTGATTCATCTCGGCAAAGGGAAGAGCGACGAATTGCGAGTTCTGGTAGAAAACAGCATCTCTCTGCAAAAGAACGGCATGCTCCTGAATGTGTAAAGACCGGAAAACTCCAAAGGCTTTTTGTCACCGACTCTTTGTTGGGAAATTCTTATTTACAAGAATGGTGATTGCCGGATGTGAAAAAATCCCGGTTCGATATGCTGACGACACAAACCGGAAATCGGAATCACCCTGGGTGCAATGAAGACTATTTTTCGGTATTGGCATAAAATTTGCCATTTATGGTCGTGCTTGCGATGTATTGAGTACCAATCTTACGGAGTGAAAATGGAGCAGGCCGGTAATAATCTTACCAGGTGGGGAAAAAGATAATTTATCAGAGAGCAAGGTCTTTTCGAAGGTGAAAAAGGAGTTTGACGAAGAAGCCACCGATGACATTTTCCTACGTTTTATCAATGAAGAAGGACAGGTGCGGCAGCTTGTTTAGGAAGAGAAGAGGAGGGTAAGATTACGGGTAGGCAAATACGAAAAGTTGCTGTATTTACATGTGTCTCCGTAATCTTGCTCCTTAACTTTTGTCTCTTTTCCCCCAGTTTTCAACTCCCCTTACCCCTCATCATGGCACACCAATTGCACTCAGATGCGTCAAAAACGTATTATACCAGAGAGCCGTGTGCCTTTAATCCGGAAGAAAATAGTTTACATGAACAACAAATTGAATTCGTTGCCGCGGAGAGATGATTTTTTACGGATAGAGTGGGGAAAATTAATTCTGATGAGTATAATTGTACTCACTTCGATGATTCCGCTGTTGTATATCGATACCCGTGAACCTACTTCCCGGCTTCTTCTGTTTAAGGTGCTTGCCAAGACCGGATCCCTGGCAGGTATGGTCTTGTTTGCATGGCAGTTTCTGCTCGGATTTCGCGGCGTGGTATCCCTGGTTATCAAAGATCTGGTCTGGGTAGTCAATTTCCATAAGCGTCTGGGGCAGGGAGCATCGATTCTGATTTTGCTTCACCCGGTGTTTATAACGCTCTATTATCTCGATAAATTCGACCGCAATATCATCTTTGTCGACCTGACAGAGGCCTTTGACTGGTATGTGATTCTGGGCATTATCGCGCTTGTGATCGTCGCGCTTATTTACCTTACCAGTGTTCCCTTTCGAAAATATCTCACAGCGAGCAAATGGTTTACCTTTCATCTGTCGAGTTATTGTCTGTTAACATTAGGTTTTATCCACAGTTTTGCCATCGGCATGACTATCCGTGAGACATCACTCCGAATTTTCTGGATTATACTGACTGTAGTAATGGCCGGATTTCTTGGGTACCGTTTGCTGTTCCGTTTCGGGATATTTTCGTCTTTGTACATAACTAATCGTGTTGCAGCCGCAGCCAGACAGGTTATCGATATTTCGTTGCGTCCTGAGAAAAAACCGGTGGTACCCAGAATGGGACAATTCATTTATATCAGAAGGAAAGCGTTTCAAGGTGCTCATGCCTACACCGTATCGGATTTCAATCACCAAACCGGTGAACTGGCGATTACGGCTAAAGCACAGGGAATTACCAGTACGGAGCTGCAGGGAGTTCAGCCCGGAGAGCGGATTGCCATTGACGGTCCCTATGGTGTTTTCACCTGGCATGCGCTCCTGAGTGATCTGCCTTTGGTCATGATCGCTGGCGGGATCGGTATTACGCCTTTTCGTCGTTTAATCAGACTGCTCGAAAGAGACCGTCACCGGCCCGCCTGGCTATTTTACGGATGCGAGCGAGCCGGAGACGTCGTCTACCGGGATAAACTTGATTCCTGCAGACATGTGAAAGTTGTGTATGTGCTCAACAGCGAGCCCGAGTATCCCGGCGAGAAAGGGTTTATTACCACATCGATGATGCGTAAATATCTAAGCGGAGATTTTTCCGGATACGAATTTCTTCTCTGCGGCCCCCCGGGCATGATTACCAAACTCGAAACCAGTCTTGCTCAAGCGGGTGTACCGCCGGAGCAGATCCATCATGAGCTTTTCAGCTGGTGATTTCTCTCCGAGCCACCGGCGGTAAGATAGTTTTGCACCGGAGGTTTGCCCTCAGTCCATAGGGAATTGCAGTAGCAATAAACAGTGTTGCTGCTGTCAAGCAGCGTGTTTCAGGAGGACGGGAACCAGGATTTTTGAATGAGGAAAGACCAGGAGATTGAAGGCCCGGGCAAACCGATGAATTGAGATGAGCCCGAATTTTGCCGGAACAGGCGCACGGTGGAGCAACGCCAGTGCTGTCCCAAGGCTGGTTGTCCATGCACTCCTTCTTCCTGGATCCGACAAGGGGATTTCGATATTCCGAACAGCCCGCAACCCCAGCCCCAATTATTGTCAGACTCTTATTTTTTTGCGCTGCACTGAGCACCTTCTGATGTTGCAGGGGTATTGTCGCTGAAAACAATTCTAAAAACCAGAGAGGGTGAAGTACAGGTATAGACTTTATGTCCACCCAGACAACCTATGGCACCCATGAACATACATGCCCAGGCAACTGCTGCCGGATTGGGTCTGAAGCTGACCTGTTTCTTTGAAGCTGCATAAGTACGCAAGATAACGATTACAGGAAATATCAGCAAGAGTATTCCATTGATAATTATTTGTGCGGTGTTCTGAAAAATGCCCCATACCATTGTGACTCCCGTTAGGCCGGATGCTGTGGATTGGAATAGAATAATTGTAGTGATCAGAAACCAGGCTGCTGATGCAGGAATAATAAGTTGAGTAATCCTTTTCGGTATCCATACAAAAATGCTGAGTTTGGTTTGTTCGGTATAGATAATAAAGAACCAGATGAGTATCTCACAATAGATCACGTTGCAAAGTTCCGGTTGCAACAACAGTAAATCTCCGAAGACCCAGGATGTCGCAAAACTGACCAGTGCACCTGCAGGAATCCAAAGTAAATGGAAAAGTGTAATCATAGTAATCTTTCTTTAAAAAGCATTAAATTATCGAAGATGGAGGCAATTTAAAAATTCATCCAACTGGCGCTTCGATTCGTCATCTAATAAACTGCGCTGTTCCTTTGCGAGTGGTGCCGGGGGATGTTCCTGTATTTCTTTATCACGTGTCTCTGCTAATTCCTGTTTGCTTTTATGGTTACTTTGTTCTCCTGACCATTTCGATCTTTTTTGCAACCTCCTGATTAACACTTTTATTCTTTTAAGAGTCATTATTTTTCCTCCATTCCCCAATGCTCCACCACCGCATCCTTTTTCACCATTGAGGAGAAAAATTAGCCCCTTCCATGAGTTCCATTAAAAGTCCCAGGTTTATTTCCGTAGCCTGGTGTTCACCCTCTGTCCAGTGGCGAGTGCAGCCCGGGCAATTCAGAGGGAGGCACTGGGCTGGAATCCCGGCATCCTGTGCTTTCCATCCGCCTGCCTGAAGACTCAGGGCGCAGGCGACGCCGATAACGGCATAGCCTTCTTTACGATTGGTTTGCACATGTTCTTCGGCAAACACTGCCGACTGGTGCTCGACAACAACGGTTGGAATGTCGAATCGGGCAGCACAGCATTGTGCCTGATTGACCGCGCATTCTTTTGTGCAGCCCATACATACCAGACCAAGGCCGGTTTTCAGAGCATGGCATGTTTTCCCGTTATCGGGGCGCATACAGTCGGGAAGAACCAGAAGCTTCTTCTTTTCGGCAGTATACCGGTCGTGCCAGGCGCAATTGAGAATAATTGCAGCGAGCAGGTTGAGATGATACTCGACTTCATGACGGTTCCTGAGAGCGGCATCATCACGGTATTCATCACCTAATGCCGCGTGCATGCGGAATTCTTCAACATGTCCGGTAATATCACCTAAAAGCTCCTGCCCGCGTCGGCGAAACCAGCGGGCAAACCGGGTCATGGCATCGAGGTAGTGCCGGATTTCGGTGTCGGATCGAGCGGCAAAAAATTTTGCAAACCGCTCGATCCGCCGCGCCTCTTCATCGAATTCTCCCATCAACTGCAAAAGCGAGATAAAATGGTTGACTGCAGCAAGTGCACGACCCTCGGGAATCACCGTCCTTTCGGTTTCATGCATTTCCATGCGGTCTTCCGCCTTTTGATGAGGGTATTCTTCTGCATAGAGGTCCCACAAAACACCAAAGGTAAGCGCTTCCAGCATTGTCTCGATATTGACAATACCGCGCGCCCATTTCGGACTCCATGCGAAATAGTCTCGAAGGAATTCCGCGCAGTATTTGTTTCCCTCCATTACAAATTCATCGGCAAGCATGCCCAGGCTGACGGTCCATGCCGGATTTGCCCGAAGATCATAGGTTGCCGCCCGATTCAGTGTTTCTGTTGCAGTAGTCATTATCACCATACCTTTGGAAAAATCCGGCCGACCTGGTGCGCGTATGCGTCCCATTCTGTGCCGAACCGTGCTGCCAGCCATTCTTCTTCAACCTTAGCAAAGCGGGCTGTGGCGGCATACAAGGCGACTGACGCCGCCAGGACGGCCCAGCAGTTCAGCGCCAGGCTCAGGCCGGGAATTGTTAGAAATATGAACGAAGCATACATTGGATTGCGACTTAAACCATATGGACCGCTTGTGAGAAGACGGTGCTCCTTAAAGGCACGCATCATGGAAAAAGCGGAAAAGAAATTGACACTCAACCCGACTACCATCAGGCCGATGCCACTTCCCACAAGTACCGGCGCAGGAATAGTTCCAAACCGGAAAACATCCCTGAACAAAAAACCGATCAGCAAACTCAGCGCAATGCCCGGAAAAGCAAGCGCCGCTATTTTATGTCCAGCTCCGAATAGTGTCATGTTCCTTGTCATGGCTGACTCCTCTTCTGTTATCGTGTTGAGCCGTCTTCCAATGCACGAACCATGCCAAACTCAACAAATCGGCCCCAGGAGCCCGAAAAGGGCAATTCAAAGCAGAAAAACTATAAAGAAGAGCACAAAAGGGGTGTGAGAAAATTCACGCTTTGTTGATTTTTTTCACGGAAAGCAAGAAGAAACTTGAGGTTGAGCGCTGTGTGGAAGCGAAGCTCGGAAAGAATAAGAAAGATATTATTTGATTCGATTTTTCCACTAATCAGGATCGTGTCGAAGAGGCATAAGAAAACTCATTCTTCCCCATGCCCCCTATTCAAGCATGATTTATCCTCTTATTCAACGCAGAACGGGTTATCCCCAGCATACGTGCTGCAATAGACTGATTCTGGTCGCTTCGCCGGAGCGCTTCTTCGACAAGGAGGGAATCCATTTCTTTCAGGGTGGGAAGAGGATCGCCGAACAGTACTCGGGAGGAAGGTGGAGTTTCGGCACTTTTCTTTTCTGTTCCTGTGGCTGCACGGTCGATATGGGACTTGAAAGCATCGAGGGAGAGCACGCCCTTGGTGTGGCGGCTGAGGGCATCGAAAACCATACCTCTGAGTTCCCGCACATTTCCCGGAAAGTGGTAACTGTTAAGGAGCATGTATAATTGTGGCGGAACAGTGGGGATCGCGATCACAATTTCCTTAGCTGCCTCTTCGATAAAATAATCGGTAAGCAGGGCAATATCGCCGTCCCGCTCCCGCAGTGGCGGCAAGTGGACATGGTGGCATTGAAGGCGATAGAACAGATCTTTTCGAAAGCGACCTTCCTCCTGCTCCAGCGACAGATCGCGGTTGGTGGCGGTCACGATACGGACATCGGTTTTCTGCGGAATGTCGCTTCCTACCGGATAAAAAGTCTTATCATCGATAAGCCGCAGCAGTTTGACCTGTGATTCGATCCGGAGGTCACCGATTTCATCGAGGAAAATTGTCCCTCCCCGGGCACGCGTAATCATGCCGGCCCGTTTTGTTGTTGCACCCGTAAAGGCGCCTTTTTCATGGCCAAAGAGCGTGTCGGAAAACATCTGGTCGTCAAGGCCCGCGGCATTGACCGCAACGAATTCGCCGTTGCGGCCGGTAGCGGCATGAAAGGCCCGCGCGATCAGCTCTTTTCCGGAACCGGTTTCACCGGTCACCAGAAGAGGAAGCGTTGTTCTGCTCACGGCTTCGATATACCGGAATACAGCCGTCATACCGCAGTGGTGGGTGATAATTTCTTCGAAATGCTCCGGATGCTTAAGTGTACCGTTCAAAAGCGTATCCCGCAGCGCCTGGTTTTCCGCGATCATGGCCCGGCTTTCCAAAGCTTTTTTAACCGAGGTGACCAGACGGTTTTTGTCAACCGGTTTGACCAGGTAGTCGTAGGCGCCCGATTTCATGCAGGCAACCGCGGTCGCGACTTCGTTGATTGCAGTCAGCATGATAACCGGTGTTTGCGGACACTCTTCGCCAATGAGTTTCAGAAGCTCTTCACCGGTAACATGGGGCATCATCATATCGAGCACGACACAAGAGGCCTGCTGATTTTTGAGCTGGTCCATGACTGTGCGGCTGTCCGGGCAGGTGACCACATTAGTAAAGCCGGCAGTGCGCATGGTAAAGGATGCACTCTGCAGGAATTGCATTTCATCATCAACAAAAAGAATCGGAAGATCGGGGTGCTTTGATTGTTCTGTTGTCATATCACTTCTCCAGAAGGTTCGGTTAGGGCAGGCAGGACGATTCTGACCGTTGTACCTTTACCGGGTTCTGAGGTAATCGTAAGATCGCCGTTATGCTCTTTTATAATAGTATAGGAGATCGCAAGTCCGAGCCCGGTCCCGCCGCTATCCCGTTTGGTGGTAAAGAAAGGATCGAAAACATGCTTAAGAGCTTCAGGAGCGATCCCCTCGCCCTCATCGGTGATTTCCAGGATTGCAGAACTGTTGGCTCCCCATGTTGTTATGCGGACAGCCCGGTCGCGGCCGGGCAGGGCCTGACAGGCATTGGTAATACAATTGATCACCACCTGCTCGATTTTCTGCATATTACCCTTGGTTTTCGGCAGTGAATGATCGAGCGACAATTCGAAACAATCGGTTGACTTTCGTATCAGATTCGCCACAATGACCGTGGCGGCGTCGATAACCTTGTTGAGACATACCCGCTGGTCCATGGCGGAACTCTGGGGGCGGACAAAGTCTTTGAAATTCACGACGATATTCCGGATCCGCTTGGCGCCTTCACTGACACCATCGATAAGCCGCGGCACTTCATCACGCACATCGTTCCAGGGGATACCGGCGAGTGTAATCGGAAAACCGTCATCATTGAGCTTATCGAGTGCTCCGTCGGCGTCGTGCCAGATATCGCGCAGGTTATCGGCATTGAGAATGATAAAATTATTGGGATTGTTGATCTCGTGGGCTACGCCCGAGGAAAGGATTCCGAGGCTTGCCATTTTGTCGGCGTGCATGAGTTCCTGTTCCCGTTGTTTTGCAAGGGTCTCGGCGGCTTTACGGTCGGTTATTTCGATGCCCGCAACCAGCACCGCATC
The DNA here is from genome assembly GCA_014728215.1 of Chitinivibrionales bacterium. Classification (NCBI taxonomy): domain Bacteria; kingdom Pseudomonadati; phylum Fibrobacterota; class Chitinivibrionia; order Chitinivibrionales; species Chitinivibrionales bacterium. Next base: position 36,427 of record WJLZ01000185.1, on the reverse strand, counting down.
GGGTTTGCCGTCCTTGTAAAGCACCGCCTGACCGGCCGAGAAGAGAATAACGCGGATGTCACCATTTTTTGCTTTCACTTTCACTTCGGCCTGTTCGGTCTGTTCATTGCGGAACCGACGGGTAAGGCGCTGCAACTGTTCCTCGCGATCTTCTTCGGCCACAAAGCGTGCAGCGGTATTGCCGATAATTTCTTCACGGGCATACCCGAGCGCATCGGCAAGAGAACGGCTGATATCGATAATGATTCCATCCGAACGCATGATCAATGCCCCGGCAGGGCTTTCCTCGAATAAAAAGCGGTACCGTTTTTCGGCCTCGGCCAATGCTTCATCGGCCCGTTTCTCTGCCCGGCGGGCTTCGGTAATATCGGTACCAATTGCAACGATATACTCAATTGTACCGTCGGGCGCAGTTAGCGCTGTGTTATGCCACGAAATAAGACGGGGTTCTCCAGTGCGCGAAACCCAGCGATTTTCACCATGATTGGGAAAATCTCCAGCAACAAGCCGGCTGAAACGCTCCTGTACTTTTGCCCGCTCATTTTCGGGAATGACGGTCTCCCAGAGACTGAGTCCTTTGATATCTGCAAAGCGGTATCCCGAGATCTGTTCACAGGTTCCATTGAATTGCACCACTTTGCCCTTTTGGTCTAAAACGCAGACCAGCGCTCCTGCGGTCCGGAAAACAGCTTCGGAAAAATCCCTTTCCTTCCGGAGCTCTTCCTGGGCCGCTTTGAGCGGTGTTATATCGTTACCCACGCACAAAATTTCCGAAAAGTTGCCGTTGAGATCACATATCGGCTTATTAGTCCAGCTCACCCAGACCCTGGAGCCGTCTTTCCGGACATTTTCGTTTTCATTTGAGGCATAGCGCTCGGGATGTTTGCCGATATCGGCCATTCGCTGCACGAGTTCTTCACCGGTGGTTGACTGTTGCGGCACAATGGCGCCGATCACATTTCTGCCGATAATTTCCTTTGAGCTGAACCCGAAAAAGGTTTCGGCAAAGCGGTTGAAAAAGGTCACCCTGCCGCTACGGTCCATGCAGAGAATGATACTGTTGGCATTTTCGACCATCTCGATAAATTTGTGCTCCGATTCGCTGAGCTTGTGGAGCAACGAATTGAGTTCCGCGGTACGTTGCTCGACTTTTCGCTGAAGAGACCGGTTCCATCCTATCACCAAAAGGATAATGATACATGCAGCGCCCAGGACGCTCAGAAGACTGATCCAGAATATCGGCTGGCGCAGTACCGAAACCGAGTCAAGACGGATCCACCGGCGGTAGATCTCATCTTTCTTTTTGCTGTCGATAGCTGCAAGCGTCTTTTTCAGGATCGAATTGAGTTCGGGCCAGTCTTTCCGAGAGGCAAAGGAGAGACGGGAGGTATAGGGCGTCTTGCCGCTGATCATCAAGTTGGTGATCCCTTCACGTTCGATACCCCAGCTGGCGGTCGCGATATTCTCCACCATGGCATCGGCAATACCAAAGGAGACTTTACGAAGGCCGGTCTGGATATCGGGGACCGGGTCGATCATGATTTCGGGGTGCTCCTTACCGACCATTTCATGCCAGACATATCCCGAGACAATGGCCACTTTCATGCCGTGAAGGTCATCGATTGTAAGCTGGTCTTGTGCATCCTTGCGGGTGATTATAACGCCCGGAAAAACCAGATGAGGTTCGGTGAATGAAAGATAGTTGCTCCGGTTGGGGCTTTGGGCTGCCGCGGAAAGCAGGTCAACCTCCCGTGCCTGTGCCCCGGCAAGCAAATCATCCCAGGATTCATAGTGCACGATTTCAAACCGCACCCCGAGCATCTTTTCCGCGATCGCCACATATTCTGATGCTATACCGGTGAAGGTGCCCGAGTGATCGAACCATTCGATAGGCGGAAAATAGGGGTCGGGCGCAACTCTGATAACCGGATGCTCCGAAAGCCACTGCCTCTCGGCCTCGGAAAAATGGGGTAATGACCGGCGAGCGGAAGCTGCTTGGGATAATATAAGCAGGAAAAGACAGTAAATTAATAACCATCGAGACAATTTCATACCGGTAAGAAAATACGTTGTTGACTGGGCTCAGTACGACATTTAATCAGGTTAATGGCAGGGATATTTCGAAAATGGTGCCTCTGTTGCTGCTATCCTTCAGCATTAGCGTTCCGCCATGAGCTTCTGTAATACGATGTGCTGCATAGAGACCTAGGCCGGTGCCATGTTTTTTGCCGTGGGTTACGCCGAACTCAAATAAACATTTTCTGATCGAAGGCTGAATGCCGGGGCCGTTATCGGCGATCCAGATAAGGGCACGGTTTTTCTCAGAATGAAGGGAGAGGCGAATAACGCCGCCATGTCGACCACGCAGAGCATCATCGGCATTTTTAATAATATTTAAAAGTACACGTTCAAAGTAGAGTGGATCAACAGGCACTTCCTTTGCCAGGCTCCGGTCGATCTCCAGTTTGGCATGAAGACGGAGGTCTTCCGATACCTTTGTTGTAAGCTGGTCCATTCTGTTCGGCATTTTATTTATAATCATTTGTCCGTCACTTGACGCCAGTGTCTTTATTTCCGCAACAAGGCCCGAAATTCGTTCTGCACTCGATTTTATTTTTTGGCAAATATCACGCTTTTCTGTATCGTTCAATTCTTCCCTCAAAATATCGACGAACATCTGGATGCCGAAAACAGGATTATTAATGTCGTGGATTATCGTTGATGCTTCACGGCCGATAAGGGCAAACTTTAGTGATTGTCCGGCAATCCGTCGATAGGTAGTATTGGATTTCCGCCAGAGATAAAAAACTATGGAAGTCAGTATACCATAGGTGATCGCATTAGGCAGATGGGCAAGTGAATAGGCCTGGTTGATCGCATCCGGAATCTCATACCAATGGAGATGCCAATATCCTTCGTGCCAGTGAAAAAACTCACGAATAATCATTGTTAGAGAATGGACAAGGAGGATACCCATTGCCATTCCTGCGATAATTGCGAGTATATATTCTTTTGCTTTCATAGTTGCCAAAATTCTTTGCTACGTTTAAAGCATGCAAAAATTCGGATTCACACGATTTTTATCTAGTAATGTACTACGTTAGATTGGATAGATCATTGTCCTTCCAAATACTTGAGGCATGTTGTTTGCTCATTATGCCGCAAACTATTCAGATACAAAATGCCTTTATAAACGATATGTTTAAGTTTTTATCGATTATGAAAATTGCAGTTATTAAAAATGATAAAATGTGCGCTTTGAATCGGAGGGAGGGAAGAAATGAAGTTTTACACCGGCTTATTGAAACTATCACCACTGCTTGCGATTCTTGCGGGATTTGTTGTTTCTGCCCAGATGCACGGCCATGGAAGACGGGGGCATGGTCATGGATCGAACGGTGATATGGATGGTCATTGTCCCATGTGCGGGCGGGCATGGGACGGCACCGACTACTATAGGCCGGTGATTCCCGATACGCTTCCCGCACCCAAAAGCGAACTCTGGATTAACCGGCTCGATAAGGTATTGGCCAGGGAACGGTTATCAAAACAGCAGTATCAGAAAGATGCGGAGGCCTATGCGATGCACATGCCCTATAATATGGTAATACCCCAGGAAGAAAATCATATCGAATGGATTTCTGATCTTTACCGGGCCTTCGGCAAGCAGGTGCCCGATTCGATTCCTACCTTGGTAAACACGACCTCGGGAAGGGATGCACTCCGGACGGGAATGGAGCTTGAGCAGGAGCTGATACCCGAATATGAATGGCTGATTGAAAATGCGGAAAATGAAAAAGTGCAGCAGATACTTGGCGACATTCTCTACCAGACCCGCATGCATTATACAATGTTCCAGCACGCGCTTTCCATGGGGGCGATGATTAGATGATCGTGATGGGATCTTTTTTTCTGATTGTCTTTGATTATATCAGGGGAATGCCGGTCTCCATCCCTGCCATATACAAAAAGGCAAATCCTACGATTACCAGGGACAACCACAGAAAGAAGGTAAGGGTCATTAAAAAATGGCACCGTAAGGGTGTAGGTGTTTCGGCGGTAGTGCGTTGAAAACAGAAATCCCACTTTCCGGATGATTTTCTATGCTACTCGGTAGCCGATGCGGGAAAAGTAACTCCCGGCTTCATAATGAAGAACTGTAAGAAAGACATCGATTAGCCCTGTACCTGCAATCGTAATTCCAGAAACAATAAACAATAAATCCACGTTACTTTTGGACAGGTATAGGGCTCGGAATTCAGCATAGCAATTCCATACTAGTCCCAGAATCACTTACCCTGAATATCGGCAACATCCGGAGCCGAAATTTTTTCGGTCATAATCTGCAGGGCATCATCGAGGGGCATCCCTGCTATCTCGATCTGCTTCATGTCGGCCGTTCCCAGGACGAGGTGTGCAGCCTGTTCGATATGGGCAACATGTTCTTTTCCTAAGAGCCATGCACCGATTGTATCTGTTGCAACGAAATCGGTTCCGGCCACAACGAGGTCCGATTCGAATGTATATCCCCCGATCGGGCCGGTATCTGTCATGGCCGGATGGCCTGTGATTATTCCCAGCTGCGGCGGAAATCGTTTGCACATGGCGGCGATAAACCCATGGAGATCATCAAAGAAATTGTGCGGATTCAACCCCCTGCTGCGCGGATGCCCGTAATAATCGGCCGCTGGATAAGACATACCGATATTTTTCATTGTCAACGTAACGGTTGCATGCTTGTGTACCTTATGCTGCGACAAAGAAACAAGGGTATCGTAGGAAAATATATGGGGATTGACCATGACCTCCTCCTGAGGGCCGGAATCGAGCCTCACCGATTCGAAGGGAGGGCGGTTGTGGTCAAAAAAGGCAACCCGTTCTTCTCTGATTATACGATCGATTCCCAGAATACGGAAAACCTCATCAGTTTGTCCGTCACCCGAGCCACCGGTAATCGTTATGACCCGCGGGCTGAACTGTTTGACATACCGGATCGCGGCTTGTACCGTGTCGGCCTGGGTGCAGGCGGTAGTATCATCCGGTGACACCCACGTATCGTTTGGCTTGATCGCCACGTGTTTGCCCTTAAAAAGCTCACTTAAATCCCCCAGCATATCGAGTGCCTGGGGAACGCTCTTTGCAATATCGGGATTGTGTGCTATCGATACTTTTGATGCCATAGTGTGTCCTCCTTCAGATTGGAGTATATCGTTCTCATTGCCCTTAACAGGCGCAATCTTCATGCCATAAAGCTTCCGACCGGAGAGGTTTTCGGTCTCCAGGCTAAAGCGGTGGCATGTGGTTTGCAGGTTGGGGTTGAGGGATATTCGATTGGAGACAACGATCTGGGAAAATATGGCTGAGTGCTGATTTCTGAGATTAAAGCTGACACTGAGAAATACCAATACTCCCTTACTCTACAATTCCATTGCCTACAAAAGGAGAGAGCTATGAAAAAGAAAAAGCGGGAAACGAAATATTTTGCTGTTTCCTGGGGACGGCCAAAGAAGAAGCGTGCATGCGGCCTTGGTGATGCTCTGGGGCAACTCGGGTGTGCAATCGGTCAGGGGCTTCTGGCAGGGCTTACCGGGACTGCAGCAATCACCGTCGCACAACTTTTAGAAATGAAAATAACCGATCGTAAACCAAGCAATACCCCCGAAAAAGCAGGGAAAATTGTCCTTGGGGTGAGACCGATCAATAACGCCAAAGGAAAACGGTTCGGGAATATGGTCCACTGGTTTTACGGGATAATCTGGGGAATTCCCCGGGGAATACTGTCGCTCTTTGCAATACGGGGTATACCTGCAACTTTTATCCATTTTCTAAAGATCTGGATAACCGGCATGATGATCCTTCCATGGATGAAAATATCTTCTCCGCCCTGGCAATGGAGCCGCAAGGCGCTCGCTATTGATGGAGTGCTTCATTTTGTGTATGCTCTTGGGGCAGGGGTTTGTTATGATTATATCCATCGAACTAAGGGGCAGGGTAAGTGGTAAGGCATTTTCAAACTTTCACTCCTCAATTTTTAACCCTCAAATATCAAGGATTTTAAAATGCCGGTTGAAGGATATGATATGATTTGTACCGGTTTTCTACATATCCTATATTTCGATATGTGGCGAAAAACGAAAGATAAAACGCCGATGTCTCAAAAAGCAGACACTGGAATCAAAAACGGTCCAAACCATTTTCGAATTTCTTGAAAATGATACAACAGTCAGAGCTGATGAACGAAGACTGAAAAAGATCAAAGCGGTAAATCCAGAATCGTTATGTACCAATCAACGGAAAGGATAAAGCGGAGTACTATGAAAGTCCTGTTTTTATGCACCGGGAATTCCTGCCGGAGTCAGATGGCTGAGGGGTTGGCCCGTCATCTTAAAGGCGACCGTATCGACGCTTTTTCGGCAGGTATCGAGACACACGGGCTCAATGAATATGCGGTGAAAGTAATGGCCGAAGCCGGGGTTGATATTTCGGGCCATCGGTCAAAACATCTCGATGAATTCAAAAACATTGAGTTCGACTGGGTTATTACGGTGTGCGATGCGGCAAATGAATCCTGCCCGGTTTTTCCGGGAAAGGTCAAGCGGTATCATGTCAGTTTCGATGATCCGCCGAGGCTTGCGAAGGATGTGCAAAGCGAAGAAGAAAAACTTGATGTCTACCGTCGGGTACGTGATGAAATACGGTGGTTTGTGGAAAGATTGCCGGATTCATTGAACAGAGAATGAATGGAGAATCATAATGGACTATGATGTCACATTAGTTGAAGAAAGAAAAATGAAAAGCGTCTTCGAGCGCTATTTAACGCTTTGGGTGGGCTTGTGCATTCTGGCCGGATATTTCTCTAGGAAATGGATAATCACTGCTAAGGGAAAGGAATGGTTCAATAAAAGGTTCCTTCCGTTCCTGACACCGGTTACAATAATCGAAGTCTCGGTCATGTTTATGCTCGTAAAAATCTGCACCAATACCAAAAACTGGTTCCCAAAGGAAAAACCATAAACTTTCTGGTGATACCAACATCTACCGGATCGGAGCCGGGCCGATGCAGAGATAATTCAACCGTACCGATACTCGTCGGGTCGCCCGAAACAGAGGATTCCGGAACAATCATGCAGTACATCCGCGCAAGTAGAAACTGTGACAGTGTTCTGATCAGTACTTTTTTTTTGCAAGGACAAGATACTGATACTCGTTAATTCTTTCACCTTTAACAAGGACGAGTCCCGCATTTTGTGTTTCGGAAATCACCCTGTCCATTCCCAGTCTGTCGTTAAGCGGCGGGCCTCCGGGAGATACAACCGTGTCCCATTCAACAATTGCAACTTCTCCGTTGTCCTTTAGCAATCGATGGATTTCTTTGAGGTAGGCCACCCGATCATCTATTTCGTGATAGACAAATGCAAAAAGTACTGTGTTTGCACTGCTGTCCGGTAGAGGGATCGCATCGGGGCTGCACCGGAGGGTCTCAAGGTTTTTTCGGGTTCCCGACCGCCGTTTGAGTTCATCGAGCATCACGGAGGAGATATCGGCTGCAATGACTTTTCCTGTATTGCCCACAAATTCGAGCGCCGGAATAGCGAAATAGCCGATTCCAGCGCCGATATCCAGAAGGGTCTCACCGGGTTTGAGATCGAGCATTTTCAGCACTTTTTGGGGCGGTATAAGCTGTCTACGGTTCTTACTGTCAAGACGATGCATTTTTTCGGGGTTGAATATCTTGCTCATTGCGAAATGTTCCCATTGATAATGATCGGTATTCGGTGACGGTGATCGTAAAATACATCACCGTATTCATCTGTCTCACATCGGCCGGTGACCAGCCTTCTCTTAAGCCACGATTTTCGTCTACGTTCCTCGTTTCTTTTCATCTTTGCCCTTAACCTTTCACCCCTGTTTCCACCTCACCTCGCCAACACAACAATCCCCACCGCATATACAATAATAATTCCGATCCCTTCAAAGCCGATTCGGGCAATTCCCCGTTTTTCTCTTCGAAGGAGACCGAGTAAAAGAAGACCCGACATAATAATCGTAATTGCCAGAAGACCGGCTTCACGTTTCGATACTGCAGCATAGATCGGACCGTCACGATAGAAAACATCGGCAATAGCAGCAAAGAGGGCATCGAAAGCATTGCCCCCGAGGATACCGCTGACCGCAAGGGTAAGCGCGCCTCGACGTACTGCAGCGATTGATGTCACCAGTTCGGCCAGGGATGTTGTCACCGCGACAAAGAGGCCACCCATAATGCTTTGAGAGAGGACCGTTTTTTCAGCAATGCCCTCAGCTGCAACAGTGAGTGCCCACCCCGATGCCATAATACCCATGGCGGTTGCGATAAAATTGATCCAGATTTTTATCAGTGATTTTCCCTCCTGGGGCGCTTCCTGGGGCTCATCGGTTTTGGTTTCTGATGTTATCCTCGGCTGCCACATGGGCCTTTTCAGGCCTCGGGAGATATAGTGCATGCCGGCTATGTAGGTAATAGGAAGAATCGGTGTCATGTAATGAATACCGAACATCGACAAATCAGGACCGATAAATGCAAAGAGCAAAAGGCCGAGCATGGTTATCTGAAGTGCTCCCTGCATCATGCTCTCCACCGATGCTGCGGCGTGCTCCAGGTTGACACGGGGATAGGCCAGATCCGCAACGACAAGCATGAGCATCTGTGCCGCAATACCACCGATAGCATTGGAAAGAGACAGTTCGGCATAACCGTGCGCGGCCGCAACTGCTGATGCAGTTATGCCCGACAGTGACGTACTTGCGCCTAAAAAAATACCGCCCATCAGGGCCTCACCCATACCGGTTTTATCGGCAAGACGGTCGGCGACTGTACTCAGATGAGTTCCCAGAATACCGATAGCCACTGCTGCAATACAAATGATGAGTATATGGGCAAATACCGGCCATTGCGAACCTATGGTGGACATGAGATCAACCTTTCTGAGAAGCGGCTGATGGAAATACAGCTTTGTAGTGATAAACTGCAATTGTCTACAAATATCGTGCCAATGAAAGGAGAGAGGAGGTGCGCTCAGTATAGCCCTTCAGTTCGGGGATTTCCTGGTGTGTACCCGCCTTGTTACCCCGGCACTGAATCGTTGCGCTGATCTGATACATTGATTTTGTAAGGGCGGGACGAAGCATACCGACACGCATGGTGAAATTAGCCTGTTGGAGGAGCTGCTCGTGACAACCGCAGAGGGAATACAGGCATGCTGTTTGCAGGTGAAAATCAGGAACATGGTTGAAATCACGGGTGAGATTTTCGAATCACACTCATGCATCGTAATTGCACCGGCTATCTTCAATCGATTTTTTGCAGATTTTATCCTGCAAAAAAGATGCATCTGGATTGAGTTTCGATTTTAACAATGGAGATTACACCATATGACCACCAAACGAATTCCAACGGGAATCCAAGGGCTTGATACAATACTGATGGGCGGTCTTATTGCCAATGATACACATCTTATATACGGCACCCCCGGCACAGGCAAAACTATTCTGTGTCATCAGATATGTTTTAACTGTATCAAGGCTCAGAATATGCAGTGTCTGTATCTCAACCTACACACCGAGAGCCCCAACGAAATTATTTCCCATCTGGATCCATTTACCTTTTACGATAAAGATTGCCTTCCGGGGTCACTCTATTACATAATGGCCCAGGGACAGATAAAAAAGCATGGGGTACGGAGCCTGATTAAGATGATCAGTGAATCGATTCAGCTAAAGCAGGCAGACATTTTTATATTTGAAGGAATAGGGAATGCCCTATACCAGGCAAATTCCAAATTTGAATTCGTGGATCTGATAACGCAAATCAGGTCGCTGGGACAGATGCACACCTGTACGATAATCCTGACAAACAAGCAGCCGCAGCCTGATCCGGCGTTAACCGTTGTCGACAGCATTATCCAGCTTTCGGATATTATTCTCGGCCCCCGGGCCACCAAGCAGGTCACGATTCACAAGACCCGGGGAAGCGCGTTTATGGCCGGGAGGCACGAAGTGGAGTTGTCGAGCGAGGGGCTCCGGGTGTATCCGCAGATAGAATCAAAAATTGTTCCGTTAAGTATAGTCGAGAACGGCAACTCTTCCCGTATGTCGACCGGTGTCGGGGGATTGGATGAAATGATGGGTGGGGGCATTCCTGTAAGATCGAGCACAACCATTGTGGGCATGCCGGGCGTGGGAAAAACCACCCTTGGACTTTCCTTTCTTCTGGAAGGCGCGTGTCGGGGGCAGGAGGGAGTATATATGGGGTTCCTCGAGACGCCGTCACAACTACTGCGCAAGACCGATAGTTTAAATATGCCGCTTCGCTCGATGACCGAAAAGGGGAAAATTCATATGCTCTGGGAAGCTCCCCATGAGCTTATTCTCGATGCTCTGGCTGAGCGGCTTATCAATGTTCTGAAAACTCGTAACGGTGAAGGGGAAATGCGGGTGTTTATCGATGGCATTGAAGGCTTTGCTATGGCCGCGATCTATTCGGAACGGATACCGCTCTTCTTTTCGGCCTTTCTGGCTCATCTTCGCGATTGCCGCGCAACGACGCTTATCAGCAAAAACATGCCGCTTTTCACACCGCCTCAGCTCGTGGGACAGATCGAATTTACCGATCAACTCATCGATTCGACAATTATCCTTCGCTATCTCAGAAATAAAGCGCACATGTGCAGGTTTCTTTCAATTGTCAAAATGCGGGAGAGTGAGTATCACGCCAACACGAGAAGCTTCCGGATAGATAAAGGCGGGATGAGCATTTGCGACATTGATGAAAAAACGGAGGAATTGTTGCATGGATCCAGTATTCAATTCTAAAATGTAATATGTAGTTATATTGTGAAAGGGATAATCCTGTTATGATGGTTGCTATTGTTGATGATGATTGGGGGATGCTCGAAGTACTCACCTTGATTCTTGAAAAAAACGGCTATACGACAAAAACCTTTTCCGATTCAGAGGAATGCTGGGAATGGATCAGCAATCCATCGAATAAATGTCCCGATATTCTCATTTCCGATCTGATGATGCCGGTATTTGACGGTGTCGAGCTTATTTCAAAAATCCGTTCCGAAACCCATTGCCATAACATCCCGATTATTCTCATAAGTTCAGTTACCAGGGTTGAAGACCGTGATGACCTCTGGGATGTTTTTCTCCATAAATCATTCCGCCGCAAGCAATTCCTGGAAACCATCGATAAAGCAATGGCTATTCGTAAAAACAAGTGCAGGAAAAATTGAGGTTGAGGTTATGAAAAAATCCCCCACCTTTGATCTTTGACCCCCTCTTCCCCCGTGGGCCTCTGATCCTCACCCCCAATCCGCTGATCCTACCGGGGGCACAGAATTTGCACTCCCTTTACGTATGAACTCCAATACGTACGAAACGGATCGCCTTCTCTGGCCGGAGATTATGAAAATCGCCGCATTATTTGCAGTCATCCTTATTCATAGTGCCGCACCGCTTCTGGTGAGATACCAGAAGGTGGGAAGTACTGCGTGGTGGATCGGCAATCTCTACGATTCGGCAGCCCGATGGTGTATTCCGGTTTTTGTTATGTTAAGCGGTACATTTCTTATTGATAAGGCGGACGGCTCTCTTCTCGGCCGGTTTCTCCGCCGCCGGGTTCGTCGAGTACTCATCCCTTTTCTTGTCTGGAGTGGATTGTATTTCTTGTGGCGCATTTATATCAACCATGAGCCCCTCGCTTTTAAAAATTTCTTTACGCTCATATTTCTGGAACCTGTCTATTACCACTTGTGGTTTCTGTATATTCTTATCGGACTTTACCTGATTGCGCCCATCGTTAATGTTTACATGCAGCATGCAAGCACTCGGAGTGTTCTCTATTTCCTGATTTTATGGGTACTATTCGGCTCCCTTCTTCCCATGGTCGAATCATTTTACCATTTCAGTATCTATCCAACGGTACGAAATGCCGAATCGCTTTTTGCTTACTTTGGCTATTTTGTGCTGGGCCGTGCACTTCGGGATGTTGTTCCAACCCCTATGCAGCGGCTGCTGCTTATTATTGCATGGTTCGTTGCCTTTGGAGCTACAACGGTGGGGACCTGGTACCTGACTATCGTGCGCAACGGCGGCACGTTCGATGCACTCTTTTACGATTATTACAGTATCAATGTCATAGTTATGGCGCTGAGCATATTTCTGGCGATGAAAGGAAAGGGCATTGTAACTGCAGATCATGTGAAGCCCAAAGGATACCAGATAACCATTGCCGTTGCTGCATGTGTGCCGGGAATGTATCTGATTCATGCCATGATTATTTCGATGCTTCTGCGGGGTCTGGCCGGTTTCAGTTTCAGTAAATCATCATTGCCCCTGGCACTTGGAGTGCCGGTTTTCGCAGGAGTCGTTTTCGCAATTTCGCTTATGATAATAATCGTGATCAGAAAAGTACCGGGGGTGAAGTGGATTGTGCCGTAAGGGGGCGTATGATCAAGGTGAAGGTTAAAAGTTAAAGGTTGATAGTTGAAGATCAGGGTTCTGAGACCATTTACTGTAAATCATCCTTGTTCCTGGTGCTCGAAAAAATGATAACAGATTCTTCGTCTCACTGTGCGAGATTATGACAAGGTCACAAAACGATGACGATGAAAGGGTAAGAAATAATATGATTAAACACTTTATTTTTCTGGTGATTTTCCTGATCTCGGCTCCCGATAACGGTTATGAATCGGAGCTTGAGCTTTTGAGGGAAGACCGATATAAAACCTTTTACAAAATTGCGTATTCCTCCTTAGCCCGGATGTCAAAGGCTCGGGCATGGCGAACGGTGGCGCAGGGAGTGGAGGAAATTACAATACGATCATCTGCCGACAGCACCATGCAGCGGGCGCTGTTTTATAACTCAGGATCATCACATACAAAACCACTGCTTCTGGTGCTCCATTCCTGGAGCGCTGATTATATGCAGCATTTCAGCATCCCCTATGGAGTATGGGCGGAAAAAAACGACTGGGTGTTTATTCATCCCGATTACCGGGGAGCCTATACCAATCCGAAATCAACGGCATCGGAGCTTGCGATTCAGGATATTTTAGATGCCTTGGCCTGGGCAAAAGCAAATGCCCGGATTGATACAACCCGTGTCTACATTACGGGATTCTCGGGCGGGGCGATGACTACCCTTATTATGGTAGGGCGGTATCCGGAGTTATGGACAGCGGCCGCAGCCTGGGTGCCGGTCTACGATCTGGTGGAATGGTATCAGACCACAAAAGGCGCACGGCACGATTATTCGGGATATATCGAAAATTCCTGTGGCGGACCGCCGGTTAACGGAAACAGCGCTGAAAAGGAGTGTCGAAAACGGAGTGTCAGCAGCTATCTGAGTAACGCCCGGCGAAAGGAGGTGCATGTCTATATCGCAACGGGGATCGAAGATAATTTTGTTCCCCCGAGTCATTCGATCAGGGCATTTAATGATCTCGCCTATCGACGTGATAGAATACCGGAAAAGTATTATACCTTTATCGATAAAAATCACCGCCTCCCTCCTGCAATGACAGGATATTTTGCCGACAGTCTCTATACCGATGCCGGACGATACGTGCTGTTCGAGAAAAAATCGCGTAATGCAATCCTGAAAATATTCGACGGCCGTCACGATGTAATTTATAATGCAGGGTTATTCTGGTTAAGCAAGCAAAAAAAAGATTAAACGCATAAAGGGGCTATCTGCCAGTGAGATTAACCGGTTTTTCATTTTTTACTATCCTTCCAATTTTTGTTTCCCTATTGCATCTCAACGCGGCCGAACCGGCGTATTCGAAAACAGTTCCTCTCAAGGACAACAGCGCAGCTTATGAAAGAAAACTTGTTGGCCTGGGGTTTGTGGATGTTCGCACCCTCGATTCGACAATCAGAGTGGAACTCAAATACGGCGGTACCGATAATTTCATGAAAGCCGATGTTTATGGTGGTTTAAAAAAATGTTACCTCCGCCGTCCGGCTGCAGAAATACTGGCTGCTGCCAATGCATATCTGAAACAGAAGTATCCTCATTTGAGAATTCTTGTGGCTGATGGATTCCGGCCTCGTCGGGTGCAGCGGAAAATGTGGAATCTGGTGAAAAATACAGCCATGCAAAATTATGTCGCCAATCCGAAATGGGGCTCCATGCACAACTATGGCTGCGCGGTCGATGTCACCATTGCCGATACAAATGGCATCCGCCTCGACATGGGATGTCCCATCGATCACTTCGGCCCCCTTTCCCAGCCCCGACTCGAAAAAAAATATCTCCAATCAGGCCGTCTCACAAAACAGCAAGTCGCCAACCGTCATATCCTTCGTGATGCCATGACTCAAGCAGGGTTTCTCCCCCTTGCAATCGAATGGTGGCATTTTAATGCCTTCGACAAAAAAGCCGTGCGTAAACGATATGATATCGTTGAATAAATGGCATGCAATTTGCATTCTTATCTGAGTCACCGGCGGATTTTTTTGTCCGCAGGTGTCGTATTGACTTACCAAGAAATATGAGCACTCTATTAAAGGAGGATCAAATGGAATCAGAAAAACAAATAACTGAACATTTAGTCTCATTAATAAAAATCGATATCGATGCATCTCATGGATACAGCCAGGCTATTGACGAAGTTGAGGATCCTGATATTCAGGAACAACTCATTCGGTATCAGGAAGATCATGAACGTCATATCGATGATCTTTCAGCGCTTCTGCTCGATATGGGAGAAGAACCGCCGGAGCTGACGCGTGATATTAAAGGATATTTCATTGAAGGCATGACCGCACTGCGAAGCAGAATGGGAACCGAACAGGCGCTCAAGGCCATGGAACAAAATGAAAAACTTACCAACAAGACCTATGGTGATGCTCGAAAATGGGATGTCCCTCAGGAGGTACACGAGGTAATCCAGCGTAATTTTACTGATGAACAGGAGCATCTCAAATACATCCAGGAGACACTCAAAAAGCGCACCTGGGAGCAGAAGACCCATGTTTAGCCGGATAAATCGGGCCGGTATTTAACCGGCCCGTTGTTGGCTGAGGATCAAATGCAGCCGAAAAAGCAGCCGAACAAAAGTATGTATCGGTTTAAATTGTCTTACCCGCATTTACACACAAGGGGAGGTTCGTAATGCACAGGATTTTCTGCACATTTCGTAATTACGATCCGGCAAAATCGGCTGTTGAAAAACTCAGCCATGCCGGACTTCCAGATGAATCAATCAATGTCGTTTTACAAAGAACACTTGTGGGCCCGCATGCCGGGGCATCATATAGTAAAACGCTCACGCGATATCATGGCACATCTGATTCATGATCCGGTACAGGACCGTTATCTTCTCGATGAAGTTGCGCTTATCCGTGTAAAACGCCTGCGCCTGGGAGAGGAGTATAAGAACTATATCATCCGTACGCTGAGACCGGGAGGAACAATTTTAATATTGAAATGTACTTATAAGTGGCCTTCCTTTTCCCTGGGAGCTCGTTCCCTTTTTCAGGTTGGCGGATTTGGTGATACCGACATACGGGAATATGTCGACGGCGGCCCCCGGGTAAAACAATTTCTTGCCGAAGAGAATTCCCGGTTCCATTATTGGAAAATGCCCGATCTCAAGCAGGTCGTTGCCCCGGAAGCCGAGTGGGGGTTTGATGAAGACCTTGATGAAGACATCGGGGTGTTTGCCGAACGCAATGGCTATAATGTCTGCCGACTGTATTTCGATCATCCTGAATCACTCAGTGCGCCGACTGCCGATTTTTACCGTGCCTGGTATAAAGAAAGGGGGATTGAGTCCCGGCGCCTGATGGCCGATTGCTTCTCTCAGATGAGCCCCTCCTGGGCATTACACACTGCTTCGATTCCCTACTGGATGGCATTCAATACAAAACGATCGCTGGATGGCTGACACGATATATTGATATGAGAAATGGTATCGACGAAATCTATATTTCCCTCATGTCACACGGGGTTGAAGGAATCGGGCATGTACCTTATGAGCAGTGGAATACAGTGGTGAATCGTGCATCAGTTCGTGGCCGGATCGTAGGCAATGACCCCTCGGTTTACCCCCGCGATTTCGCTTCCTATATTCTCTACCACGACAGTATCGCCACCGAAATACCCGGCCCCCGATATCCCTTTCCTCCACCCGTGGGACTCCCGGACCTTTCACGGTTTCTGAGGTCGTGCGGTGTGGAAATCGGGTGAGAGCGGGATGCGCTGAAGGTCTGGGGCAAGGGGCGGTTTACGGGAGAGAGGATGGTGATGGGTATGATAATCGGCAACAATAATAGAGCAGAATAGTGGGTTCAGGATACAGGGTATAGGTTTTTGTCTCAAATTGTTGTCTCTCTCCCAATAGCATCTCGGGACTCGGATCGCTCCTCATCTTCTCCCGTCATTTTGTCACTTCTTTGTCCATAAAATCCAAATAGCATGAATAAGAACGGGAAAATATCCGATTTTAACGACGTGTTTTTCTCGATTCCGAAAATCGTTTTATCGTTTTTGCAAAGGATCTATAGAAATATGGCAACTACCCATTACTCCGCCACTCCACTACTCCAATCTTTTCTTATTCAGGAATATCAAATTCCGACATCGAGAGTTCGCCGGGGTCTTCGATAAGGCCCATTTTTCGGAGGCGGGCGATAATCGGCTGCAGTTTTCGCAGTGTTTCTATTGCTGCTGCATCGCCGGCGTTGCTTTCGAAGGCGGTAAAAGGCTCTCCTGCAGCAAGGCGTTCAAGAAAGGTGCGAGGACGCGGAAAGGCTTTCAGTTTTACCGGTTTATCGGCATCGATTCCCGCGGCTTCCTTGGCAATTTGCAATGCATCCGCAAAACTCCCTGTTGCATCGATCAGCCCCCGGGCTTTTGCCTGTTCTCCGGTCCAGATCCGTCCTTTGGC
Organism: Chitinivibrionales bacterium; assembly: GCA_014728215.1. Taxonomy (NCBI): domain Bacteria; kingdom Pseudomonadati; phylum Fibrobacterota; class Chitinivibrionia; order Chitinivibrionales; species Chitinivibrionales bacterium. Next base: position 19,487 of record WJLZ01000185.1, on the reverse strand, counting down.
AACCTCACGAACTTCCTCGAGCATCATATTCCGCCCTTTGCCGGCTTTGGTCATGAAATCTCTGTAGGCCATATCGAGCCAATTCTGTACCCATTTCCATTGTTCGGGAGTATAATCGTTGGTGGTTGACCAGATCGTTGCATTTTCGCTGGTGTAAAGCTGGTCCCACGCCACGCCGAATTTATTCCAGAATTCGGTGGTGAGCATTTTTCCGCCGACAACACCGATCGACCCGGTAATCGTTCCCCGATGTGCGACAATCGAATGGGCCGACATGGCAACAAAATAGCCGCCCGATCCCGCAACATTGGCCATGGAAACAACAACCGGTTTGCCGGCTTCCCTGGCACGGACAGTTTCACGCCAGATCGCATCGGATGCCACATAAGAACCGCCGGGGCTTTCGACCCGGAACAGGATCGCTTTCACCGATCGATCATTAACTGCGGCCCTGAATGCCCGAGTAATGGTTTCCGCTCCCATGACAAAATTTCCGCTGAGTGGCGCATACCGACTTTTCCCAAGGGTAATTGATCCTACGCCATGGATAAGGGCGATTGTCTTTCCTTTATTATAGGGACTTCCGGCTCGTTTCAGATACCGAGCGGCACTCAAAGCTTTCTTCCGCCCGCTGGTCGCATCCCGTAATTCATTGAAAACATCGCTTTCGTAAGTAAGTTTATCGACCAGATTCAAATCAAGTGCTTCCTTGGCAAGATAGGGACCTTCGGAAATAATCGATGACAGTTTTTCCTTTGGGATTTTTCGCGATTCGCTGATATCGGTTATCATCTGATCGTACAGGGAATTCAGAATAGCACGCTGTGCTTCCTCATGCGGTTCGATATATTCGTCTTCAGTTAATACATACAATGCAGTTTTGTATTTTTCACGATGATCGAGGCGGGGTTTAATGCCCAGTTTGGTGAGGGTCTCTTCTAAAAAAGCAGATTTGGCCATCAAACCGGTCAGCCCCACCGATGCCGAGGGTTGGGTATAAATTTTATCGAACGCGGCGGCAAGATAATAGGCCGCATTACCACGACTCAGCTCACCGAATGTTGGGGAAAATACCCATGCCGGTTTTCCACCCTTTCGGAAAGTGGCGACAGCATCCCTGATCTCCTGTACATGGCCCAGGCCGATACCGGCAGGACCAAGCTTTACCATGGCTCCCTTGATGCGGTCGTCATCCGCAGCCTTGTGCAGCGCCGAGGTCACTGTCAGTACCCGTGGTATTTTGCCTATCGTCAGGCGGGCAATGGGCTGGTCGGGAATATGTTCGATAACCCCGTTGGAAAGATCGATTTCCAGAATAGTCCGGTCCGATACCCGGGCACGCATACGGAAAAAAAACATTGAGAGTATGCCCACAACAATAAGAATAAAGGTTATTGCGCCGAGTGCGATAAAAAGCCGTGTGAAAAACACTTTCATTTTTTCTCCTTCACAGATTAGTTACTTCCATTTTCTATCGATAACAAAAAGCCGGGAATCGGCCGGGAATTGAAGGTGAGTCAAAAAAACCTTTACACTTTCGACTCACCCTAAGGTTGTTTACATGCTTTCAAACTATTATCGTTCAGGATGAGCCACCCCGGTTACATCGCGCATGACTTCTCCGGTAAGGTTTGCTTCAGTACTCATAGCGAGATCGCCAAGAGAGATAATACCTACGATCTGATCATCCTGGTTTTTTACCAGAAGACGGCGGATCTTTTTGTACTGCATGATATGGGCAACTTCCGAAATGTCGGCATCAACCATGCAGAAAATCACTTCAGGAGTCATAATTTCGCCCACGGTGGTGGTTGAAGGGTTTTTGTCCTGAGCAACCGAGCGTACAATAATATCACGATCGGTAACCATTCCAACCGGTGTACCCTTGTCGATAACCGGTAGCGCGCTCACATTCATCGATTCCATCAGCTGTGCTGCCCGGCGCACCGTCTCAAGAGCACCGACACTTTCTGCCGTGTGCGTCATAATCTCTTCCGCTTTCATAGAAGCTTCTCCTTTCATAAAGATTCATGGTAAAAAGGCCACTGCACTCAGCATCATCTCAGTAATTATCCTGAAAATGGTGCAAAAAATGTGCCATCAGATCAGAAAACAGTCTCAAAAAAGGGGGGTTTGGCATACATTTTGCATTTTCTTCAGAAAAGTTGGAGCGGAAGAGCACAACACCGATCGTGTGTGGGCCGGGCGAAAGAGAATGCTTAAAATGTATTCACTTCCGCTATTTCGCTGCTCTCAACCTTAAACCTTTAACTTTCTACGCTGGAGCTATTATGTCCGAATCAAAAAAAGACAAACAGCAGGAACGTTTTGAGCGACTTGCCGAGCAATATGGCAAAGAGAAAGCCGAAGAAATGATACGAATGGAGCAGGCTCCGGGACTTGGCGGTGCTCATCAACCACCCGACCAGGGAACACAGGCTACCCAGGTGCGAACCGCCATGAAGGAGCCTGAGAGGAGGGCAACCGAACGCGGTGGACGGCCCGCTGAACCGGATGCCGACAGTCACCGGAAAGAGCACAGGGAAACAGCTGAGGAAGCCGCGGAACAGGCCAAAAAGAAAAGAACAGAAAAGGAGCCTCGGTGAAGGATAAGGAGATTGCAGAAAAGATCGGTTCATTGATCAAGCTTGACACCGATGCCGTTCATGCCTACAGGACCGCAATCAAACGGATCGAAAACTCGAAAATCCACGATCGGCTCGATAATTGCCGTAACGATCATCAACGCCATATTGATGACCTTTCGGCTCACATGCAAAACAGGGGCTGGAAACCGCCCCGTCCTTTACGTACCGGGACGGCGCATAATCGGAACAATCAGCAGAGCACAAAGAGTAGTATTATTCCCGGTATAATTCCAAGAATGAAACCGACAATAATAGCGATGACATCGCCGGTAGAGTAATCGCATCCGTTGTTATTGTTTTCTTCATCGAGTTCAAGATCGTTATCATTATTGGCAACCATCATGGTGTTGCCTGCGGATACAAGCCGGACAAATGTTTCGAATTCCTCGGCTACTTCTTCAGAATCAGATGCAGCCATTACTTTTTCTTCATACGCTTCCAGCCGCCGGTATGCTTCACGAAGATCCTCGCTCCAGGGCGCCATTAACCGGGCTTTGCTCAGAGCCTTGCGGGCGCTTTGCGTGGTAGACAATGCCCGTTCCCGGGCCATCTGGACATTTTCGGCTGCAGCAATCTCATCTCGAATTGAACGTAAAAGTTCGACATCAGCCTTGCAACCACATCCGGAAAAGGCAATTTCGCGGCCATTCGTAGGTAGAGAAGGAGATGCCATAGCGGGCATGAGCATCCCCGCACAGAGCATTGCAATCATTATTACATTTGTAATGATATTTTTTCGTTTCATAATATAACCTCCTTAAAAGTAACATTGAGACGCTGATGTCTGTTGTAAAATGCAAATGTTATGCCAAGGCAAAAGGGGCTCTGAGGCTCCATTGCCATACAGATGCCATTCTTTACATTTCGGCCAGAGCATTGTTTTACCTCATGCGCTCGCCTAAAGCATGGCATATCCTTTGCTCAGTTATATTCTCTTAACTTCAGGATAATCGTTGGGAAAGGATAAGGAAGGAGACAGGCATGAGTCGTTTACCAGATACACCAATTGTTGTCATAACCGGAGCATCCGGTGGTGTGGGGCGGGCAACGGTGAGGGAATTTACACGGTATTTAAACGGCAAGGTCAAGCTCGGTCTTATTGCCCGGGGCACTGAAGGTCTTGAGGCGGCCCGTCGGGAGGTAGAAGCGCTTGGGGGGATGGCCCTTGCGCTGCCCCTCGATGTTGCAGACGCCGATATGATTGAGGATGCCGTCAAAACAATCGAGCAGGACCTGGGTCCTATTGATATATGGGTCAATAATGCAATGACTACGGTGTTCGGACCCTTTATGAGAAGCAATCCCGATGAGTTCCGTCGTGTAACCGAAGTCACTTACCTGGGCTATGTGTACGCCACGCAAGCGGTTCTTCGTCGCATGCTGCCGCGCAACAGCGGAACCATTGTCCAGGTCGGATCATCGATCGCCTATCGTGGCATCCCGCTTCAAACAGCCTATTCGGGGGCAAAACATGCCATTCAGGGATTTACCGAAGCACTCCGTGAAGAACTGCTGCACGATCATTCCAGTGTGCATATTACCATGGTACAACTTCCGGGACTCAATACCCCCCAGTTTACCTGGTGCAAGACAACGGTCCGGGAAAAAAAATGGCAGCCGGTACCGCCGATCTTTCAGCCGGAAATAGCCGCAAAGGCGATTGTCTGGTCGTCCCATCATAAACGGAGGGAAGTGTATGTTGGGGGAAGTACCCTGAAAGCGATCTGGGCGAATAATTGTATCCCCGGTTTTGTTGACAAGTATCTGGGCAAAACCGGCTACAATTCGCAGTTCTACGACGGCCCCCAGGAAGACCGGCCAGACAACCTCTGGGATCCGGTCAAAGGTGATTTCGGCGCCCACGGGCCTTTCGATGACCGATCACTCAATAGAAGCTATCAGCTCTGGGTTACCATGCACAGAACGCTTCTTGGTGTGGCTGCACTCGGTGTCGGAATTGCGGGCGCAGTTTTTGCAGGTATTACGAAAAAGCATGCCAGAGATTGCTGACAAAGGGGTGTCAAGGTAGTGGAACATCATAAATGAATATCCGTGTTTCGTCCACTCCGGTATTTTGTTACTTCGATATTTTTCCTGAATACGGAAATCGATGTTTGCGGATATGCAAAAGGGGACAGCGAACGGCCACCAGTCTTCGCTATTGGCCTTCGGAAATGCGCAAGGATAATAAAAGGAGTAAAGCCGAGAAGGAGAACCGGCGATGAACAGACACGCCAACCATGCGATTACTGCACCTGATACAAGTAACACTGAAGCCCGTCAGTATGCAGAGAACATTATTGATTCTATGCGCGAAGCGCTTGTTGTGCTCGATAATGCAATGCATGTGGTATCGGCCAACCGTTCGTTCTACAAAAAATTCCAGGTTGTGCCGGAGGATACCGAAGGCCGGCTGATCTATGATCTCGGTAACGGCCAGTGGGATATTCAGGATCTGCGACATTTACTCGAAGAGATTATTCCCGAGAAGAAAACCATCGAAGATTTCGAAGTACAGCACAGGTTTGAAAATATCGGCCAAAAAGTCATGATGCTCAATGCCCGGCAAATGGTGCAGGGGCCGGGAAAATCTCCGCTGATTTTACTCGCTATTGAAGATGTCACCGATCAATACGAAAATCGAGTGCGTCTTGAAGAGGCTGAATTGAAGTATCATAAATTTGTTGAAGAGATCAACAGTATCATTATCGGTTTCGACCGGCAGGGCAATATCACCTTTTTCAATCATTTCAGTGAAAAGCTCTTTGGCTATAACCGCAATGAAGTAATCGGAAGACCCTTTATCGGCACCATAATACCCACTGTCGATTCGGAAGGCAATGATAACAGACCTATTGCAGAAGAAATCTTTATTGAACCGTCAAGGTATTATGCAAACGAAAATGAAGGGGTATGCCGGGAAGGCAGTCGCATATGGTTTTCCTGGAGCGCAAAAGGTGTACGGAATGAGGTGGGGGAGGTTATAGAAATCCTTATTGACGGCAATGATATAACCGGGATCATTGCATTGCGAAGAGAACTTGTCGAAAAATCGGCCACACTCGACACGCTGCTCGATTTTATCCCCGAAGGGATTATGATTACCGATGCCAATCATGAAATAAAAAAAGTAAGCCGCTATATAAGTGAAATATTCGGCATGCCTGCTGAAAAACTGCTAAGTGCCAATGAGCCGGACCGTCTGAAAATGCTCGATTTACATTATCCTGCCGGGAAGCGGGTTCAACCTGATGACCTCCCCTTATCCCAGGCGATAATAACCGGTCAACGTTTTGATAATGTTGAACTGGTGTACACCCATGATGAAATTCAAAAAATATTATCGATTAATGCCGCTCCGGTCCGTGATGCGAAAGGCCGGGTTACCGGCGCCGTCGGCGGGTGGCGTGATGTTACCGAGCAGAGAAAACTTCTTACAAAATGCGAAGAATCGGTTGCCCGTTTCCACGCAACAATGAAAGCTTTGCCGAATGGATTTATCGTTTATACGACAAAGGGGGGTATTCAGATTATTAATGATACCGCAAAAGCTATTCTTGGTTATGATGATTCGATTATTCATCGTCCACTGGTTCAGCGAATGCGTATACTCAATATTCTGGAATCCGATGGAAGTCCTCTGCAGAAAAAAAACAACCCGGTTATTCGTGCACTCAAAGGCGAAGTCGTCCGGAATCAGGTGCTCAAATTTGGCGCTGCAAAAAAAGTTCGCTGGCTGTCACTGAGTGCCGCACCGGTTATGACCGATGAGAACACCATCGCGGGAGCGGTAATGAATTTCTCGGATATCAGTGAGATAATCGCTCTTCAGGAAACCCTCTCCCGGAGCGAACAGCAATTTCACAGCATGTTCAAGGAACACCGCGCTGTTATGCTTATAATCGATCCTGAAACAGGTGCTATCGAAGACGCTAACCGGGCTGCACAGCTTTACTACGGCTACTCCCCTGAACAGCTGCGGGGAATGAGTATTAAGCAAATCAATCAGCTTTTGCCGGATCAGGTGCATAAAGAGATACAGGCAACAATCGAACAGCAGCGCGATCATCATATATTCCCTCATCGCCTGGCAGACAAATCCATCCGCTGGGTGGAAGTCTACTCATCGCCGATAAATGTAGGAGAAAAACATCTTCTTTTTTCGATTATTCATGATGTTACCGAACGCAAAAGAGCCGAAGATGAATTGCAGCGAAGGACCGCACAACTTGAGGCCACCGTGAATTCTCTTCCGGATGGATACATCGTCTATAATCGTGACGGTACCATAATGCGGATGAATACTGTTGCAGAAGATGTCCTGGGGTATACTGAAAATGAATATGAGTTATCCTATGAACAGCGAATGACTAATCTTCGAATCGAGACGCCCTCCGGGGATCCTTTCCCCTTTCAGCAAATACCTTCACACCGGGCCCTGACGTATGGTGAGACGACGCGTGATGTAATTATGAGAATTCGGCGAAAAAGTCGCGATTACTGGATATCGGTAAGCGCCGCACCGGTTACCGACCCGGAAGGAACCGTGTATGGCGCTGTTATGGAGTTTGCCGATGTGACCGATATTCATGAATTGCAGCAGCGGTGTGCAGCAGAGCGCAATTTCATGGAAACGATCCTTCAAACAACAGGTGCGTTGATAACTGTTTTGGACAGGGAGGCAAAAATCATTCAGTTTAACCGGGCCTGCGAAGAATCGACCGGATATACCGGGGCTGAAGTACAGGGTCGATCGGTATTAGATCTTTTTATCGCCGATGAAGAGCGCGAGGAAGTGGAACTGGTGGCGAATCGACTCCTTTCGGATGAATCAATGATCGAGCATGATAATCATTGGTTGACAAAGTCGGGGCAAAAACGGTTTGTTCGATGGCGAAACAGTGTCGTGCGCGCTAAGTCCGGCGATGTGGAGTATGTGATAGCCTCGGGCATCGACATTACCGACCGTAAACTTGCAGAGGAAGAAATCCGTCGGAATAAGGTGCTCCTTGAGGTTATCCTCAATGCCATACCCGACGGCATCGTGTTTTCCGATAGTGAAGGCAAAATCAATTTTTTCAATCCGGCGGCGAAACGCATTCTCGGCAGTCCGGTTACCGGTGCTGCAGAGGGACCGGAACCCGGGTCATATGAGCTGTTAAAACCCGATGGTGAACCGTTGCAGCCTGAAGAAATGCCCCTTATCAGGACAGTGCGGACAGACGAACGGGTCAGTGATATGGAAATAATTATACGGCGAAAAGACGGTAGAGAGGTTTTTGTTCTGGCGGGGAGCGTTCCGGTGCATGATGAATCAGGACGGGTAACCGGTGCGGTGGCGAGTTTACGGGACATCACCGAACGAAAACGGGTAGAGGATGAGTTGCAAAAAAACCGGAAGGACCTGAACCGGGCCCAGGAAGTTGCTCATATCGGAAGCTGGCGTCTGGATACCCGTCATAATGAATTGGTGTGGTCGAATGAAGTCTACCATATGTTTGGTATTCCGAAGGGAACACCGCTTACCTATGAAATCTTCCTGTCTTTCATTCACCCGGACGATCGGGAATTTGTCGATGAAAAGTGGAATGCGGCAATGAAAGGAGAAAGTTACGATATTCAGCATCGTATTGTTGCCGAGAAAACCGTTAAATGGGTCCGGGAACTGGCGGAACTCGAATTCGATGAATCTGGCGAACTGCTGGGTGGTTTCGGGACTGTTCAGGATATCACCGGCCGTAAGAGCCTTGAAGATGAACTCCATCAACGAGCCGAGGAGCTTGCTGCAACAAACCGCGAACTGGAATCATTCTCCTATTCGGTCTCCCACGATCTTCGCAATCCCCTTCAGACAATAAACGCCTTTACCGCACTTGTAAAAGAACTGTATGGCGAGCAACTTACTGAGGAAGGGGTAAGTTTTCTTAACCAAATCGAGGTGGCGGTCCAGAAAATGAGCAGTCTGATAAACGATCTTCTTAATCTTTCACGGATAGGGCGGCAGGAGATAATTCGTGAGGAAGTGGACCTTAGCGCCATCGTAAGGGAGTATCTGGAAAAACTTCACAGAGACCAATCCGGCAAGAATGTGGAATTTAATATCGAAGAAGATGTTCATGCCCTTGCCGATCAGCGGTTGATTACCCTTGCCCTCGAAAACCTGCTTCGTAATGCCTGGAAATTTACTTCCAAAAAAGAGAAAGCCCGCATCGAATTCGGCACGACCCCGTATAATAACGGATATGCATTTTACATCCGCGATAACGGGGCCGGGTTCGATATGAAGATTGCAAAGACAATATTCGAGCCCTTCAAACGGGGGCATGCAGAAAAAGAATATCGTGGAACCGGCGTCGGATTATCCATTGTTTATCGAGTGGTGAGCCGCCACGGCGGAAAAGTATGGGCCGAGGGCGCGGTGGGAAAAGGAGCCTGTTTTTACTTTACGTTTGGGTGAGAATGGCGAATTCGTGCAAGATCGAGTTTCGAGTTTAATAATGTGTGCCATAGCCTTTCAGGCCATGAACGGTTAATTTTTCCTTTGTCCTCGCGTCCTCGCGTCCTCGCGTCCTCGCGTCGTAGTGTCGTTTTTCCCGTGCGGCACATTATTTGCTGCTAATAGCTTTACAAAGGCATTCAAAACAGCTACGCAGTCTTGACTGTAAGTAATATAGTTGGGGGTTTGGGATGGGTGACGGCATTCATGCAATCGGCAGGGGAGCCTTTAATGACCGGGACAAAATGGCGTATATGGAAAGTATTATCGATTCGGCCCATGAGGCGCTAGTAGTGCTCGACGATACTATGCACGTGGTATCGGCCAACAGGTACTTTTTTCTGAAATTTCAGGTATCACCTGAGGAGACCGAAGGACGGGTGATTTATGAACTTGGGAACGGGCAATGGAATATTTCGCAGTTGCGGGAATTGCTCGAAACGATAATCCCCCGGCAGGCGGTTGTCGATAATTTCGAGGTACGACACCGGTTTGAACATATCGGTGAAAAGGTCATGCTGCTCAATGCCCGTCGGATGATACGAGAAGAAGGAAAACCGGCGTTGATTCTCCTGGCGATCGAAGATATTACCGAACAATATAATGCTCAAAGAAAACTTGAGCAATCAGAGTCATTGTATCGTAAATTCGTTGAAGAAGGGAACAGCATTATTATCGGTTTCGACCGGAAGGGGAGGATTACCTTTTTCAACAGATTCAGTGAAAAGATATTTGGTTATGAGCGCAACGACCTTCTTGGCATGCCGCTGATCGGAACGATTATTCCCACGGTCGATTCCCGGGGGAACAACAACAGTACTATTCTGCGGGATATTTTTGCCCATCCGAAGAGATATTATTCTCAGGAAAGTGAAGGAATGTGCAAAGACGGCCGGCGAGTATGGTTTTCCTGGAGCGCAAGGGCTATAGATGATGACTCCGGAACTCCTGTCGAAATCCTTATTGACGGCAATGATATTACCGAGCTTGCAGCAACACGGAGGCAACTGGAAGAAAAATCAGCGACACTGGATGTGCTGCTGGATTTCATTCCCGAAGGGATACTTATCACCGACAGCGATCACAGGGTGCAAAATGCAAGCCGCCGGATGGCGGAATTGTTCGGGGTACCGGTGGAAAAACTGCTTCATACCAGCGACACGGCACGCCTCGATATGCTTGAGTTGTACTTGCCCGATGGCGAAAGGGTGTGCGCCCAAGACCTTCCTCTGGCGAAGGCGATTATTACCGGCAAAGCCTATGCCGATTTTGAGATAATGCTGAAGCGGAATGGATCCACGGTAATGTTTTCGGTTAATGCAGCGCCGGTTCGGGATTCCGAGGGTAATGTGACGGGGGCTATCGGCGGGTGGCGGGATGTTACCAAAATAAAGAAGGCGGAGCGGATCCTCCGGGAAAATGAAACACTATTGGCGTCCATACTGGAGCAATTGCCCTTAGGTATTGGTGTTCTTGACCAGGAAGGACGTTTTATCTTAAGCAACTCGATTACGCGGGAGTTCGGTCTCGAGCGGTATATGCCCTCGCGGGATCCTGAACTCAAAGAGCTGTGGCTTGCGATCGATGACGAAGGACGGTTACTTCCTCCGGAACAGTGGCCGGACGCCCGGGCTTTACGGGGAGAAACTGTCAGGCCGGGTGTCGAATTTGTCTATACCAGCCGAACAGGAGAGGATCAATGGGTTAAAATATCAGCCGTCCCATTCCGGTGTGACAAAAAAGAAATCAGTGGCGCAATCTTTGTGGCAGAAGATATTACCGCACGCAAACGAGTTGAAGCGGAACGTGAAAACCTGCTCAACCAGATTGCCACCGAACGCCAGCGACTTGATACAATTCTGCGTCGTCTACCGGCAGGGGTGATGATTGCCGTCGCACCTTCAGGCGAAATTATCTATACCAATGAGTATGCCCAAAATCTTTTCGGGCCGGAATACCCCCATGATGGTATCGAACATTATATCAATGGTTGGAAACCATATCATAGTGACGGGAGTCCCTATCCACTGGAAGATATTCCTCTGACCAGAGCCTTACGCGGACAGACAACAACAGGGCGGGAGATGCGGTTCAAACATAAAAGCGGCACCGGATGGATCGATACCGAAGTCAGCGGGGCGCCTATCATGGATGCAGAGGGGAATATCGTGGAAGGGGTCATTACCCTTATGGATATTACCGAACGGAAACGGATCGAAGATGAACTGCAGCAAAAAACAGCGCAGCTCGAAGCGACGATTAATTCCATACCCCACGGGTATGTGGTGTATAGCACCGATGGAACCATTCTCCGTATGAATGACATTGCAAAAGAGATGTCGGGCTTTTCGGAAGCTGATTTTTATAAGGATTCTGCACAGCGACTCCAGCTTTTTCGGGTGTTCTCACCTGACGGGGAACCGATTCCTCTGGAGCAGATACCGGTCCGCCGCGCCTTTAAAGGGGAGACGGTCAGGAATGAAATAATGAGAGTCCGCCCCCGGGCAAACCATGATTTCTGGCTCTCGGTGAGTGCATCACCGATTATCGAGCAGGATACCGGAATATCAGGTGCCGTCATGGCCTTTGTGGATATTTCGCCCCTCCATGAGCTTCAGGAAAGATTGGCAGATGAGAGAAATTTCATGGATGCGGTATTGCAGACTTCGGGTGCCCTGATAATGGTAATCCACAAAAATGGAAAAATCGTCCGCTGTAACCGGGCCTGTGAGCAGTCGACAGGATTCAGTGCCGATGAGATTAACAATCATTCACTTTCTGAGCTTTTGTCTGGTGAGGAGCGCAAGAAGAATGATAAAGTCGTCGAGCGTCTGTTTGCCGGTGAATCGATTGTGGAAAATGAAATCTATTGGCTGACAAAGTCGGGGGAACAGCGGTTTATACGGTGGCGAAACAGTGCAATGTATGATGATAACGGCAATCCGGAATATATTATTGCGACGGGTTTCGATATAACCGAACGTAAAGATCTTGAGGAAGAACTCAATCGCCGGGCCGAACAGCTCGCCACCGCCAACCGCGATCTTGAATCCTTTTCCTATTCGGTTTCCCACGACCTTCGCAACCCCCTCCAGACTATCACCGCCTATACGAGCCTTCTTGAAGAAGTATACACCGACCAGATCAGTAAAGAATGCATGGAGCATTTAAAACATATTGATGTTGAAGTAGAGAAAATGGGACGGCTGATCGATGACATGCTCAACCTGTCGCGTATCGGCAAACAGGAGATGAACCGAAAGGATGTGAACCTGAGCAACATTGTCCGCACGTCTCTTAAGGAATTTGGCATTTCGCAATCGGATCGAAAAGCGGAATTTGTTGTTCAGGATGATCTCCATGCCAATGCCGATAAGCGACTGATTAGCCTTGCCATCGAAAATCTGCTCCGCAATGCCTGGAAATTTACCTCCAAAAGAGAGACAACCCGTATCGAATTCGGTGCAACCGCTCATGACGGAGAAGCCGTCTTTTTTATTCGTGACAATGGTGCAGGGTTTGATATGCAATTTGCACAAACCATTTTTGAACCTTTCAAGCGGGTTCACAAGGAAAAAGAATATCATGGAACCGGCGTGGGACTCTCCATTGTCCAGCGGGTTATCAATCGCCACGGCGGCCGGATATGGGCCGAAGGCGAAGAAGACAAGGGAGCGGTATTTTACTTTACGCTGGGTTAGCAAAGGCCGGGTAGGGTTAAGGGGAGGTTTTTTTTAAACTATCAATGTTCACCGGGCAACGCCCCCCATATAAGAATATTGCATTTATCTATAGATCCATCTCATTTCGGATTTCCAGTATAGGTGTGGCCGGCACTTCAGTGCCGGGCTGGTGCGTTTCAACCTTTAACCCTATTCCTTCTCGAAATCTTTAATCTCTTCCTCTTCCTCCATCGGCGCCTCCGTGGGCGGATGACGGGTAAATTCTTTATACTCCGATACGCTGAAGCCTGGAAGTGTATCCACAAATGTCGCTATCTGTATAATCTCATCCGGCGAATGGGATGGACCGAAGGCGGGCATACCGGTCATTTTTAAGCCATGCTCCACGATCCATACGAGTTCTGCAAGCGACCATTCAGCAGCCTCTTCCTTCAGGTTCGGTGGTTGGGGCAGCATATACCGGGCCGGTTCCCACCGGGTCCGGGTCGGAGATCCGTGACACAAAACGCACATGGCTGAAAATTTCTGATAGCCTTCAAATAGCTCCTCCGATGCCTGGACTGCGGCATCATCAGGAGCAAGAGTTTTAATCGAACGCTCTTGTATTGTACTAAATGCCCATCCGATTAATGGATTATGAGGTTCGGTAGCAGCAATATTGTAGAGACCCGAAAATATGAAAATAAGCACAATAATGGCAAGAACTGCAATTGTGGAAAGAACGGAGATAACGATCCGTGACGGTTTTTTCATAAAAGATTCTCCTTGAAACATTTAAAGACGAATATTTCTGTACAGCTTCTTGAACTCTGCAAATATCGTACCAGAATGGGGAGGGAGTACTCCAACGCTTCTTTCTCTGGCCCGCATTTTGCTGTAAAAACCTCTCATCAGACATCATTCACTTCATGCAACGGAAAAATCTATGAAAACACTCGGAATCTGCTTTGGTGCAACAACCGTTCAAATTGTCGGTTTAGTAATTGATAAGAATAGAATTCTGATTGAATTGTCACGCCGCATAGCTCATCAGGGAGATCCCCATGGGGTGACAAGCAAATATCTGAAGGGAGAAAATATCCATCACTACGATGCCGTTGCGGTAACCGGAAGAAACCTCCGGTCTCAGATTACTTTGTCGAAAATTTCAGAGCCGGTAGCAATGGAATATGCGCTCAAGGAGGTCTATGCCGATAAACAGGTTCCGGAGTATGTGATCAGCCTTGGTGGCGAGACGCATATGGCCTATCGTATCGGCGAAAAGGGGGATATTCTGAGTGTTAATTCGGGAACCAAATGCGCCTCGGGAACAGGAGAATTCTTTTTGCAGCAGATTCGTAGGATGGATTTGAATATCGATGAAGCTGTTTCGCTGGCGCAACGGGGGGAACCGCATAAGATTGCCGGCCGATGTGCGGTTTTTTGCAAAAGCGATGTTACCCATGCTCTTAATAAGGGGGAGCCAAAGGAAAACGTCGCCGCAGGGCTCTGTTCGATGATTGCGGATAAAATAGGCGAGTTGACAAAAGATTCCGCCCCTTCATCCATCGCCCTTGTCGGTGGTGGTTCGAAAAACACCGCTGTTGTCAAAATTCTCAAGCAACGGTATCCACTGGTGGATATTCCCGCTCAAGCCGATGTATTCGAAGCTTTTGGAGCGGCCATATGGGCCATGCATAATGAGTGCAAACCGATTCATTCTAACAGGCGGGTGTTTTCGAATAATAAAGAGGGATCATTCGGATTTCATCCTCCACTCAGCAATGCCTTGAGTCTGGTTGATTATAAAGAACAGAATCACGGCACCCCCCGGGAAGGGGATGTTTATATTCTGGGGCTTGATGTCGGTTCTACAACAACAAAGGCGGTGCTTATTCGTGCAGAAGATAAAATGATAATTTCTTCTGTCTATTTGCGCACCAACAGCGATCCGACAGGCGCCTCCCGCCGTTGTTACGAGGCCATTGCCCGTGATCTTGGTGCAATCGATGTGACGATTATCGGGTTGGGAGTAACCGGCTCGGGCCGTCAGATTGCAGGGCTGCATGCCCTCACCGACAATATTACCAATGAAATTATCGCCCATGCAACAGCAGCAGCCTGGTTCGACAGTGATGTCGATACTATTTTCGAGATCGGCGGCCAGGATGCCAAATATACGTATTTGACAAATGGGGTGCCTTCAAATTATGCCATGAACGAAGCATGCAGCGCGGGTACCGGCTCTTTTCTGGAAGAAGCTGCTATTGAAAGTCTTGGTGTTGATACAAAAGACATTGCCGATCATGCATTTGCAAGCAGGCGTCCCCCCAACTTTTCGGATCAGTGTGCGGCATTTATTTCAAGCGATATCAAACGGGCTGTCATGGAAGGCCTAAGGGGTGATGATATCATTGCCGGGCTGGTCTATTCAATCTGCTGCAATTATCTGAATAAGGTAAAGGGTTCCCGCCCGATGGGCCGCAAAATTTTCATGCAGGGTGGGGTCTGCTATAACCAGGCTGTTCCTGCTGCAATGGCGTCGCTTATCAGAACCCGAATTGTTGTTCCTCCCGACCCGGGTTTAATGGGCGCCTTTGGTGCGGCTTTAGAAGTTGCGCGGCGCCTGGATTCCGGACAATGTTCACCCGCCCCTTTTGACCTCGGTCAACTTGCGCAACGTACTGCCACGCGTGAAGGCGTTTTTACCTGCGGAGGCGGCAAAGAACGGTGCGACCGGAAATGTACTATAGCCAAAATCCGCATCGAGGGCCGTCGGTATCCCTTTGGCGGTATCTGCGACAAGTATTACAACCAGAGGATGAATAAAAATGTGGATACAGCTTTTCTCGATCTTGTGGCAAAACGGCATCATATGCTTATCGAAGCCGCCAATTCGGCCTGTGCATCCGCCGAACATTACAACAGACATGCAAGAAAAAGCGTGGGGATCTCCAATTCCTTTCTTACCCATTCACTGCTGCCTCTGTATGCACGTTTTTTCTCCGAATTGGGCTTCTCGATTGTTCTTTCCGATGAGATCGATTCCCGGGGGCTTTCCCGAACCCAGGCATCATTCTGTTTACCGGCCGAGTTGGCACACGGAAGTTTTTATCATCTTTTAAAAAGAAATCCCGATTATATTTTCCTTCCCCATATCATGCTCATGCCGGTAAATACGAAGTCTGCCCAGGGGCGGGTCTGTTTTATCGCTCAGGGAGAACCGTATTACCTTAAGTCAACATTTCGCCGCGAGATAGAAGCTTCACGTTCCAGAATTATCTCTCCGGTGGTGCAAATGGAATCATCGTACCAGGACGGCGAAAGTGGATTTGTTACGGCCGCTCGGGAGATGGGAGTTGGAGCACGACGGGCCCGTGCTGCATTCACCAAAGCCTGTGCTTATCAGGAAACATTCGAACAACGGCTCAGGCAGGAGGGAAAGAAAGCGCTTGCCTTTCTTGATGATCATCCCGAAACCTTCGGTATCGCACTCTTCGGACGGTCCTATAATGCCTATGCAGGCGATGCCAACATGGGGATTCCTCATAAAATCGCGTCTCGGGGGCATATGGTCATACCCCTCGACATGCTCCCGATTGACAATTATCCGGTCCATACAAAAGACTATTGGGCACTGGGACAAAAAATTATGAAGGGCGCCCGGTTTGTTGCGGAACGTAAAAATCTCTATGCCTGCTACATTACCAATTTCTCCTGTGGCCCCGATTCTTTTCTTCTTACCTGGTTTGGAGAAATTATGGGACAAAAACCATCACTCGCTCTCGAACTCGATCAACATACAGCCGATGCAGGTATCGACACCCGTATCGATGCCGCTATCGATATCATCAACCACTACCGGACATCCGAACCCGAAGTACAGATTTCAGAATCGACTTTTCGCAGGGCGCAGATGGTACCGGGTAAAATGAAAGTGGTTGCATGCGACGGCCATATCTATCCTGTAACCCATCCACGGGTCGAGGTTGTCATTCCACCGATGGGTGAATGGTATGCTCAAGGCCTTGTGTCGGTGTTGAGAGGAAGAGGTATCCGGGCACGGGCTCTTCCTGTACCCGATGAGCAGACACTCATGGAAGGCCGGAAGAATGCATCTTGTAAAGAGTGCTTTCCCTTTATTCTCCTCGCAGGAGCATATTCCCGGTTTTTGCGGGAAGCACCACGTGATCCGGGAACAATCAGCTTGCTCAGTGTTGCCACCGGCGGGGGGCCGTGCAGGCTCGGTCAGTATGCCCGGGGACTCGAGCTGCTTATTAAACGATGGCGTATCCCTGATGCTGCGGTGCTGACTATTTCGGATGAAGACGGGTTCAGTGGGCTCGGGTATGGAGTCCTTTTGCGGTCTTGGCAGGTGATTGTTGTCTCGGACGTTTTTAGTGACATACGAAGCCTTCTCAATGTCGCGGCGGTCGATCCTGCAGCCGCAAACAAAGTGCTGGATTCATCATGGAACCGGATACTGGAGTTTTTTGAACGGAAATATCACGGTTCCTTTGTGGCACTTCTTCGGCAAATTAGTGAACGGTTGAGAAGGATTCCACTGCGGTGCGATCCTGATGATATCCCGGTTGTGACGCTGACAGGTGAGATATTTGTACGCAGGGAAGAATTTTCGCGGAAAAATATACTGGAGTATTTTGAAACCAATGGTATCATGGTCAAGGTAGCGCCCATGTCGGAATGTCTGCTCTATTCCAATTTTGTCATTCAGAATAAGCTTTGCGAAAAGCAGCCGACTTTTCCCGCACGCATGAGTGCAGGGCTTGTGGGCGGTGTTCAACAGTTCTGGGACCGTACAATCCGATCCCAGCTCGCGAGATCGGGACTCTGCCGTAAGGGTACGCTTGATATCAAAGCCACTATCCATGGAGTAAAACATCTTATAAATCCTCAGTTTCATGGAGAACATGCCTTGACCGTCGGGTTATCGATGCATGAAATACGTAACGGTTCATGTGGAGTAGTTGCTATCGGGCCCTTCGGATGCATGCAGACCAGAATTGCCGAATCGATTCTGAAAAACGAGATGAATACTGCAGGAAGAACTCGGTCGACCGGAGGTAATGGTCGCGCTGCCGTAAGTGGTGGTTCGGACATTCTTCCTTTTATGGCTATCGAAACCGATGGGAACCGGTTCCCACAGAGCGTTGAAGCCAATCTGGAGGCCTTTGTCATGCGGGTCAAGGCAATTCACCGAAGCTTACGGAAAGGGCAGGGCAAAAATCGACAGGGTAAAAAATACCGGTCCCGGGCGGATGGTGTAATCGATGCCGTTGTTGTATCGAAAAAAGATGAATGTACCGATACGCAGAGAGATATCGCAGAGAATTTGCTAAAAAAAAAGAGGGAGGACCAATGAAACTGAATCCAAAAGCGTGCGGTCTGAGTTTCGGCCTTGTATGGGGGCTGGGTATATTCTTTTTAACATGGTGGCTCATCATGTTCAGAGGGATCAGCAGGGAAAAATTATTGATCGGTGAAGTGTACCGGGGGTATGAGATAAGTCCAAAGGGAAGTATAATCGGTTTGCTGTGGGGTTTTGTCGACGGTCTTCTGGGCGGTGCGTTGTATGCATGGGCCTATAATATCTTTGATGAAAAACCGCATTGCCGAGAGTAAATCGAAAAGACGTGTTTGTTAATATATGGTGATTGTAGTTCCTGATAAGGTACTGGTTGCTCTGGTTGGTGCTGCGGGATCGGGGAAATCGACATTTGCAGAGAATTATTTTCTATCCACCGAAATCGTTTCTTCCGACGGCTGCCGGGCGATGGTCTGTGATAATCCCGATAATCAGGAGGTCAGCAAGGATGCCTTCGAGCTTCTGTATCATATAATCCACAAGCGCCTCAAGAATCGGCGGACAACGGTGATAGATGCCACTAATGTGGCCAGGAGAATCAGACGTCATATACTCGGGATTGCCGGGAGATATGGTGTCGAAAATGTAATTGCGGTGGTCTTTGATGTTCCCCGGAATGTCTGTGTCGAACGTAACAGAAAGCGTACCCGGCGGGTTGAAACCGATGTTATTTCCCGGCAGATCCGGCGTTTACATGCTACCCTTGACGGCATTACCGGTGAAGGGTTTTCGCAGGTGTATATTCTCTATTCGACCGAAAATGTTGTGATTCGACATATGGAAGAATCGGAGGAGACCCGATAGTGACTGTGGGCAAGTGGAGACGTGCAGTAAATCAATCGTTCTCGAAACGGATCGCTGAAGTGGAAAATTGACTGAATTATGTAATCGTGCAGTTATGGATATAATTCTTCCAGGAGCGTAATCATGAATCTTAAATCAATCACCGATACCTTGAGCAGAGACGTTCAGCAGTTACAATTCGGTAAACCGGTGGCCTATGTTTATAATCCGCTCGATTATGCCCGCCGTCCCTATGATCTCTATCTCCGCCGGTATGGGAAAGCGCCAAAGGAAATACTCCTGGTAGGGATGAATCCCGGACCGTGGGGAATGGCCCAGACAGGGATTCCTTTCGGTGAAATCAAGGCGGTAAGGGAGTGGCTCGGCATACACGAAGAGGTCGGGCAACCGCCGGATCTCCACCCAAACCGTCCTGTACAGGGTTTCGAGGTCACCCGTCGGGAGCCCAGCGGGAAGCGTTTATGGGGATGGGCCATGACACGGTATGGTAT